>CANBTK010000055.1 GCA_947372365.1 Flavipsychrobacter stenotrophus
ATGTGGTTGTCTTTAAGCATCACCATATCATACAGGCCCATACGGTGGTTTACGCCGCCGCCTATGCGCACTGCATCTTTTTCGAATTGCCTGAAAAGCGGGGTTGTTTTACGGGTATCCAGTATTTTGGTTTTGTATTCTTTTATTGCAGTTACATACTGGTTGGTGAGCGTAGCAATGCCACTCATGCGCTGCATGCAATTCAAGGAAAGGCGCTCTGCTTTTAATATCGTATGCACACTTGCATCAACTTCAAAAGCTACTTCGCCAACACCAGCAGTATCGCCATCCGTTTTGTAAATACGGAATGTAGCATCTGGTTCCAGGTAATGGAATATCTGCTGCGCAAGGGCGATACCGGCAATTATGCCTTCTTCTTTAATTTTCAGTACAGCGCTGCCACGGGCAGTAGCTGGTATACTGGCTAGTGTAGAATAATCGCCCGGGCCAACATCTTCGTGCAACGCTGCTTTAATAAATTCCTGTGTATCCACGCTTTTGTAATTAGCGTGCAAAATTAAGGGATAGTATGATATGTTTAAGTTATCTTTTAATAATCAGTGTATATCCATTTACTTGCCAGTACCCTCCTCCGCCGTGTTTTCTATGCTGCCGGCTATACGGGCCAGGTCCTTATCCTTAAAGGCCCAGGAAAACATATGCCACGATGCATACAGCACCCCTGTGCGGGAAGAATAGGCTGAAACATACTTATCGGAACCATCTACAACAAACGACAGATAGTATATTTCGCGCTTATCATCCAGTATCAGTTTACTCAGTTGCTCAGTGCTCAAAAACTTTAGCGGGTAAGGGTACGATTCTTTCAGATTGGCTGTTGTCAAAGAACTATCCATAAAATAGTTGCCGCGCTTATCACGCCCCTGTATCCGCGTATAATCAGGTATGTATAAGGTATCTTTCTTCAGGGCTTGCAGCTTGCCATCGGCAAAATGGCGGGAGCCATCCATACCCGAAGCCGACTGCAAGTGGGCGTTGGCTGCTAACAGGTAACCCCGCAGTAAAGCTGCATTCCAGTTATAGAAGTGTACACTATCCAGCAAATACCCCATCTGGTTTATATCATACTTGTTCTTTGAATCATAATAAGGGTACATATTAGAGCGCATATTATTCTCCGGGTATAACAGCAGCATGGCATGGAAGTACTGTTTTTTGAATTTGCCCTTTTTATTGAGTTCTGGGGACCACAGGCTATAAGTAAGGTGCTGCATAAAATTATGCTTACCAGTATAGTACACCCCGAAAGTAAAGAATGTGTAGCCTGTTTTGCCCTCATAGCCAGGCAACTCTTCTGGCCTGATTATCTTATATGGTGTGTATTTCCAGGCATCGCGTATTACTTTTTCGTATTGTTCCAGTTCGGCATAATCGCGGTATTGCAAAATAAAGATAGTGGTGCTTTTCTTTAGCTGCTCAAGATACTTTCCCCGTTTTTCATTGCTGTAGGGCGAAGGGACGGGGCCGGGTGCGAAGACGGTGAGTTGAGCATGTGCTGCCATGCAGTAAAAAAGGGCAAATAAGGCAATCAGCTTTCTCATAGGTGCGGGTATGATCTGGATAGTGTTAGGCGTTCACGGCCAGGACTGGTTTAATGGGCATACAACTCAATACACACATTCTTAGGGGCTCTAAAGAAGCGCAGGGCATCCAACAATATCAACCTTTCAATTTCGCCTCAGGATTGCGGCTGGTATGGAAAACTGCATACACAACTATAGTATCCTTAATTATCTTAAATGCAATGATAAAAGGGAATTTCTTTACAACAACATGCCTGTAACCAGCTTCCGCCTTGCTGTAAGACAATGGATGCATTTGCAATTTGTTGTAGCAGGCTTCAAGCTCCAGCAGGAATAACTCACCCAGCCCTATGCGCTCTTTTTCGTACCATGCATACGCGTCAGCCTGCATTCTGATAGCCCTCGGCTTGAAAACAAGTTGGTGCATATCACATTGCCTTTTTACCCCTTATTATTTCCTTTGCTTCATCCCAACTGTAAGATTTTGTTTTGCCTGATGTATGCAGGTCATGCTCCTCATTCAATAGGCTAAGCTGCTCCTTTGTGAATACATTTTTTTCAGCTTCCTGTATATCATCTTCCAGCAAGGTATAAAGGGCCTTTAGCTTTTTCTGGTCTGCATCAGCAAGGTAGCCCATCAGCTTCTTTCTAATCGTATTTACAGTCATGCTATGGTCTTTTTACAAATTTACCGATTCACTATGAAATTCTTCGTGCCTACAACTCAATACACACATTCTTAGGTTCTGTAAAGAAGCGCAGGGCATCCCAGCCACCTTCGCGGCCGACACCTGAGTTTTTGAAGCCGCCGAATGGGGTACGCAAGTCGCGGAGCAACCAGCAGTTGACCCATATTATCCCGCTTTGCACTTTGGCTGCAACGCGGTTAGCGCGGCTAATATCTTGTGTCCAGATGGTTGCGGCGAGGCCGTAGTCGCTGGTGTTGGCAAGTTGCAGTGCTTCTTCTTCGGTTTTAAAGGATTGCAACGTAACTACCGGGCCAAATATCTCTTCCATATTGGTGCGGCATCCTGCGCCCAGGCCTTCTATTATAGTTGGGGCAATGAATAAACCATTTTCGCAGCGGCCAGTTCCTTTTATGGCAGTGCCACCAAGTAACACTTTGCCGCCTTCCTGCTTGGCCAGTTCTATGCAGCTGAGTACCTTATCGTAATGCAGCTTGCTCACTACTGCACCCTGCTTGCTGGTATCAGCAAGTGGGTCGCCAACGGTTAGTTTTTGTACGCGGGCAATAAACTCTTCTTTAAATTTTTCGTAGATGCTTTCTTCCACCAATATGCGGCTACCACAAAGGCATATCTGCCCCTGGTTGGCAAAGCTGGATTGGATGGTTGTATTCATCATCTTGGCCCAGTTGCAGTCGGCAAAAATGATGTTGGGGTTTTTGCCACCCAGTTCCAACGATATTTTCTTGAACATAGGTGCGGCTACCGAGGCAATGTCCTTTCCTGCACGCGTACTGCCTGTAAACGATATGGCCTTTATTTGCGGATGCGCTACAATAGCCGAGCCGCAGCCCGGGCCGGTGCCATGTATAATGTTTAAAACACCAGCAGGCAAGCCGGCTTCCTTGCAAATAATACTGAGCAGGTAAGCGGTCATAGGGGTTACTTCGCTGGGCTTGGCAACCACACAATTTCCAGCAGCCAGGGCCGGGGCAATTTTCCATGTAAACAGATACAATGGTAAATTCCACGGCGATATGCAACCCACAACACCAACTGGCTGGCGGAGTGTATAGTTGATAGCCTTATCTTCCATATTATGGCTATCGGTGCTGAAATGCATGATGCCTGTAGCGAAGAACCTGAAGTTAGATGATGCGCGTGGTATATCCACACGCTTACTGAGCGATAATGGCTTGCCATTATCATTGGTTTCGGCAAGCGCAAGGGCATCAAGGTTATTATCTATCAGCTCGGCAATTCGGTTGAGTACCTTAAAGCGCTCTTCGGTAGTTGTAACACTCCATGCCGGGAAGGCTGCTTTAGCGGCGGCAACAGCCGCTTCTACATCACTGATATCACTGTCCGGGGTCTGGCTATATACTTCGCCCGTTGCCGGGTTTACATTATCTATGTATTGGCCATTTATGGGTGCCTGTAGTTCACCGCCTATGTAGTTAGCTATATGTGCCGGAGCTGAAAGATTCATGTTGCGAAATTAAGTAAATCAGAGTTTTTATAGTTTATATCACCACTATCTCGTAAAACTGGTTGGGGTCGTAGTACTTATTGGCCAGTGCCTGAAGCTCTTTTGCGGTTATGGTTTTATAAATGTTGATGTTGTTATTAAACTGTTCTTCGGTAAAGCCACTGAGTAAAAGGGAACGCCAGCGCTGCAAAATAGAGAAGGGGCCGTCCAGGTCGCCCAATATGCCACCCAGCAGGTAGTTCTTAACCAGCAGCAACTCCTCGTCATCGGCAGGCTCGTTGCACAGGGTTTCCATCTCTTTGTATATTTCCTTTACTGCCAGCTCGGTTACATCCCTGCCGGTTTCGGTTTGTATAAGCATGGAGCCGCCATTTAACTCAGGTATCAGCGAGCTATGTATGCCATAGGTATAACCTTTTTCTTCGCGGATATTGCTCATAAGGCGCGACCCAAAGTAACCACCGAAAAGCGTATTCAACACTACCATTGGGGTATAGTCGGGGTGGTGGCGGTTAGGGAATATCCTGCCCAGGCGTATAGCGCCCTGTACGCCATTAGGGTCGTTGCTGAAGCGCTGCACCCTTTCCTGCATTGCAGGCAAGGTAAATTCCGGCTTAGCAATTGCCATAGGCGTTAAGGGGTAAGCACCAAAAACACTATTCAGTGCCTTTACTTCATTTTCGCCTACTTTGCCGCCCATAAAAATGCGGGCATTGGCCAGGTTGTAGTTGCTCTTGTAAAAACCTACCAGGCTTTCCCTTGTTATGGCTTCAATGCTTTCCAGTTTTGAAAAGCGGCCGTAAGGATGCGCCTCGCCAAAAAGCAGCGCGTCAATTTTCTGGTTGGCTACAAACTCGCACTGGCGCAGGTTTACCAGCAGGCGCTGTATGGCGTTGCGCTTGTGTATTTCCACTTCATGCTCGGGGAAAGTAGCTTCTGTGAGTATTTCGAGCACCATTGGCAGCAGCTTTGGCAGGTGCTTAGCCAGCGAATACAGCGTAATGCTGCTATTATCGTTGCCAGCGCTCACTTTTAGCTGTGCGCCGTAAAACTCCAGCGCTTCGTTTATTTCTTCGGATGTGTGCTTGCTGGTGCCATTTTTCATGATACCCGCTGTGGCGTGTGCTACTGATGCCTGTGGCTCGTACCATATGCCTGCGGGGAAAATCCAGTCTATCTGTACTACATCCTGCACTCCTGCACCCACCCAGTAAAGGGGTAGGCCATTATCCAGTTTTGTTGTATTGAGTGGGGGGAGCTTATAATCAAATTCTATTGCGTCGTGTATAGCGGGCGGTGTGCTTCTATCTACAGTCATGGAGCCTTTCTTTTTACCAAAGATAGCATTCTGTAAAAATCAAACGGATAGAAATAACAAATGAGGGGATATTAATTGTCCGGGCATCCTGGTTATTCTTAGGCAAGCTCTTTTTTCATCAACAAATGTGCAATACCCACTTCTTCAAACTCGCCTCCGACAGTTTTGTAGCCCAATGCTGTATAAAAGCCGGACACCACTTTGCGGGCATGAAGCGAAACCTGCTTGTACCCTTTGTTGGCGGCATACTTTTCGGCTGATTCCATGAGTAGGCGACCAATGTTTTTGCCTTGCCAGGCATTGTAAACAGCCATCTGGCGGAACTTTATGGTGGTGCTGTCCAGGTGGTGCAGCATCAGGCAGCCTATCACATCTTCGCCATCCTTTGCTACGAATATGTCATCATCGGCATCCATGGCCAGGCTTTCGTTTTTCAGCGACATGCCCAGTGGCTTGCGCAGCACCTCTTCCCGCAGTTGCCAAACGGCCTGGTACTCGGGCGATGCAGCATGGGTTATGGCTATTGTTATCGGGTTCATGAGTGGCTTATTTCAGTATTACTTCGGTTTCTGTAAGGGCTTTTACCGAAAATTCTATTACTCTATTAGACGATGAGAATTTCGATGTGCCGTTACTGTACTGTGCCTGGTATTTGCCGGGCTGTATCTGCAGGTGCTGTGCGGCAGGGTCGCTAAGGTTAAGGGTGTAAAACTGTACATACCTGTCGCCTTGCTGCTTGTGCAGGGTTACAGCATTTGTTTTTGCCTCAGCGGTAAACTTCACAAAGCCGGGCTGTTTTAGCCCTATGCCGCCTTCCGAATTACTCTCCAGGTCTATGTTGCGCACATCTTCAGGAAAGGTATTAATGTTGATGTGGTAATTACCAGGCTCATATTCCAGCTTTTCGGTACATTTTTGTTCTATTACCCTGCCATTAGCCACATTGCGCTGTATCACCCGCGCGTTAAATTCTTTTACCGGCCTGTTTGGCGCACCTTCGTAATAAAAGTACAGGCTGTATTTTTTAACTATTATCTCCACCCTTGTCCTTTTGTTTGGCAATAGGTCCACGGTAGCTACAAGGTCGTCCCTGCCCTCTACGGTAAGGTAGTATTTGCCTGCTGCTATATTGTTTACCGGGTCGGGCTGGCCGTCGGCATCTACAAAGCGGGTAAAGGATTTTATGGTTTTATTGGTGGCGGCATCGGTGAGCACTATTTTAGGCGTTACCGGGAAGTATTTCCCTTTGCCATTGGTCATATACACCACCATTGATGTTTCTTTGGCATCTTCCTGTGTTACTGAATATTCTCCGGTATTCACTGCCGGGTTTACTTTTAATGCTGCTGGCTTTGATGGCACAGCGGTTGCAATAGGTGTAGCAATTGGCTTGAAGGTAGGCTCTGGCGGTAGCTTTATCAGCTTCAGCTTTTCATCAAAAAACTCGCCGCCATACAGCAGGTGCCACTTCGATACTTTTGCCGGCAGTATTTTAGGCATTTTTATGCGTGGGCGGGCTACTTCGGTAACCACTACCGCAGGGGCTGCCTCAGGCGCTTTCACCTTAATATCGGGTGTGCCGGCTATTATATTCTGCGGGGTAAACGCCGCGGCTTTTCCGGTAGGCAGCTTCTTTAGTTTTGAAGGCTTTACCGATGCCATTTTAACTGGCGCAGGTGCTACGGGTACTACTTCAGGCTCTTTAACATTAATCACAGGCGCGGCAACTGCAATAGCCACTGCTGTTAAAGGTGGCACCTTGGTTATCTTATACTTTTTAATGCTGGTAAGCGGTATAGCTTCCATTTTTAAAGGCAATGGCTTTACGGCTTCAGGCGCTTTAATTTTTATTTCAGGCAGGCCTATCAGTACATCAACTGCTGTATAGGCTTCTGGCTTGGGTACTTTTATTTTCTTTATTGCAGATGGCTTTACAGATGCCAGCTTTACAGCCTCGGGCAATGGTGGTGGCGGTTCCGGCAGCTTCATTTCAGGCTTTCCGGTGGCTATATCGCGGGGCTTGTATGCTGCTGCGGTTGCTGTAAATAATTTCTGTGGCTTTGAGTAAGCTATGCGTTTCATTTTTACCGGCGGTGGCAGCTTCACTTCTTCGCCCACGGTAATGTTAGATTTTTTTGGCTCTTCTTTTTTAACAACGGCTACTGTGTCGGCTGGCTTTGGCTTAACTTCTGTTTTTTCTGCGGGTAGTTTAGTTTTGGGCTTTACTATGGCAACAGTATCTGTTTTCTCCACCTTTACCGATGGGTTATTCACCTTCAGCACGCTGGGTATATTAATGGACTGCAGGGTTTTGTAGTCCTCTTTCGATATGTTGAGCATTGGCCTGTAAGACTCTACAATAGTGCCTACGGCCCTGTTTATGTCGCCCTTCTTGGTTACGGGCAGGTAGTTGCCCATACATGCATATTCATCTTTCAGCTTGGGGGCGTCTTCCAGGCTCAGGATGTAGGGCTTGAAGTATATTTTGTTTTTTAGCAGCTTCCTCATTACCCCGCATATATCGCCATCGCAACTCTCGCCACCATCGGTTATCAGCACTATGCTATAGGCGTTATGCTCCTCATCTAACAGGTCTTTTTCAGCGGCTTCGCTCAGCGAATAGGCTATGCAGGTGCCGCCATATGGCTGTATATCATCCAGCCTGAACTCCATCTGCGCTTTGTTGTACTTGCTAAAGGGCACTTCGTTTTTGGTGTCCTGGCAGTTATGCTCCAGCACGCCATACTGGCTGCCAAATACCCTGAGCGAAAACTCCACATCCTTGTTCACCGAATAAACGCTGTCCATCAGCTTTAGGATAAGCTGGTTGGCAATCAGGTGTTTTTCTTTACCACCGGCCCAGGGCTGCAGCATGCTTGACGATTCATCGAGCAAAATAAGTATGCGCGATTGGGTAATATCGCTTTTCCCCTGCCCGAATGAGCAAAGGTGTACTGCTGTACTTAGAAAAAATAATATAAATAACCTTAACCTCATGTAATTCACTTCAATAACAAACCTACGCTTTCATGCTGCAATCTGCAAAAGTTT
>CANBTK010000056.1 GCA_947372365.1 Flavipsychrobacter stenotrophus
TTTTAACAATTTAATATTTATCTACAAATAAACTATATGTAAACAACCTTTAAATAAGACACTTACGAATAATTATAATATTCTTTTGTAATAACAAAATTTTGTGCCAACGGCAAAAAACCATTAAAAATTACATGTAATTACATGTATACACTTTTAACAAACATACCGGGTGCGTTTTGGCGTAAAAAAGCCTATTGTAAAATGATTGTAATGAATCAAGCTAAGGAACATATGCAATTTGCAGGCTGAAACGCCTAACGAAGCTGCGTAAAAACACTGAGCAATGCAAGCAAATCCGCACAATTTCACGGGCTTTATTGCCCGGAAAACTGCCGGGCTTTTGGAAAAACATTACCGGGGGAAACTGCGCTATTATTGAGCCAGAATTTAGAAAGGCCCTACTAACAATAGTAACGCTAATAGGGTAATGACTCTGCCGTTCAAAGTGGCAAGGCAACACCCTAAAGCGCCGCAAATTATCAATCAGCATGCCGGTAGGGCAACACACATCCCTAATTATAGCAAGCCTCAAACCAACTCTCATCCAGTGTAGCTGCTAACACGATAAACGGGGACAAGCACCCAACTTACTGAAAACGCGGCGAAAAAGCCAACAGCCCGTTTCAAGCACCTAAAAATAATATTATAAATGAAAAAGCGCATTTCACTCTGGGCTTCCACATTGAAATCAACGCAACATTTATTCATAAATAACCCGCAGTATCAAAAACTACTACATTTACAGTACAATTCAGTTTCACCTTCCAGCCAACTAAATGGCTGAACCACTGCGTAAGAATGCACAGAATCATTTTCGCGATAGCCTTTTTGCTCAGCCTGGCCACAGGCACTATACAGGCGCAGGTACGCCCCACCGAAGGCAGCCAGCTCAACTACCGCATAGTAGGCCTATGGTTCCCTGCTGCAGCTACACCCGGCACTTATAAGATAGAAATTGCTGATGGCTACTATAACGACCCGGCCCTTTTCCAGGAAAATATTACCCGAACCCTAACTACCAAAACAAACAGCGCTATTGCAGAAGTACCGCAATTTGGTAAGCCATATACCTGGCGCATCACTTACAATACTGTGGGCCATGCAGCTACACAAAGCGGCTTCTACCATTTCTATACAGGCACGCTGCCATCGGTTGATACTCATGCTACCCGGCTGCGCATACTCAAAAAAGCTACAAAATACGCAGGCGCATATGTCTTCTGCGACAAAAGCAGGGCAATGTACACACTGGACGGTGCGCCAGTATGGTACCTGCCCAACCTGCCCGGCATTGTAAGGGATGATGCCGAAGTTCGTGACCTTAAAATATCGCCCAAGGGGACTATAACTTTTGTGGTTAATAATAAAGCCTACGAAATAAACTACAGCGGAGAGGTAATATGGGAGCCACCCAATGATGGCGAAGTAAGCGGCGACATAGAGGAGCGCTACCATCATGAATTAACCGTACTCAGCAATGGGCACTACATGGTGCTCGGCAACGAATTGGTAGCCTGGGAATGGGCGAAAAACGCACCCGGTGATAGTAGCCTGCGCCTCGTGACGGACGAACAACTAAAAAATGCACCCGGCAAGGTTTACCCTAAAATATCTTTCGGTACGGTCATAGAATATGATACGGCGGGGAAAGTTGTGTGGTCGTGGAAATCGTCAACTTACTATAGGCAAACAACACTGCTGCACAACAAAACAGTAAAGAACATTTTTGACAGCCACGAAAACGCTTTCTACTTCGATGAAAAGCGGAAAAACGTTTATGTCAGCTTCAAAAACTTCAGCCAGCTGATGAAAATCAAATACCCCGAAGGCAAGGTAACCAACGTATATGGCAACACCTCCGATACCGATGCCCTGGTCAATACCCTATTCTGCCACCAGCATAGCTGCAAAGTATCAAAAAAAGGCTATCCGTATTTGTTTAACAACAACATTTGCCACCCCGAAAAAACGCCCACTGTTGTGCTGATGCAAGAGCCCGCAAGTGGCAAAGGTAACCTTACAAAAATATGGGAATACAGCTATCCTTACAAAGGCGATTTCACTGAGAAGCGGAAAGCCGAAGGCACATCGGGCGGCAATGCAATAGAGCTTCCCGGCGGCGAAATGCTGGTGTCTATGTGCAACCCTTATGGCAATGTTTTTATTGTAAATAAAGAGAAGCAATTACTGTGGGATGCCCTGCTTGAAAAATGGAACGACGGCCAGAAAAAATGGGTAACACAATCGGCATACAGGTATAGTATAATTACCAGCCGCAAAAACCTGGAGCACCTGATACGTGGCGAAAATATTGACCGCCAGTAACAGTGAAATGCGCACCGCTTTTTCACGTTCATTTTATGAGCGCCACAATACCAGCAAACAATGACTAAAACAATAACCTCGATACTGATACTCCTTTGCTTTGTACTGCCCGATGCACCGGCACAACAATCCCCTAAAGAAGCCTGCAGCATTAACTACAGGATAATTGGGTTCGCGTTTCCTGCTGTAGCAAAAGCATCAGGTTACAAAGTGGAAATTGCAAAAGGCAACTACAATACCGAAGCCGATTTTAAAAAAAATATCACACTAACTACTACCTGCAGAACCAATAAAATAATTGTAGAAGTACCTGCATTTGGCACAGAATATACATGGCGCACAACAGAGGTTGGCAATGTAAAAAATACAACAACACTATATCATTTCAGTACCGCAAAAAGCAGTAATGCGGATACCGCCGTTTACCGATTCAGGATTGTTAAAAACGCGCTGAAATATAAAGATGCGTACGTCTTTAATGATGGCAACAAAGTGATGTACAATATGCGCGGCGAACCAGTGTGGTTCTTACCAAATATTAAAGGCGTTGTTGATGATTATGCGGTGATACGCGACCTAAAATTAACGCCACAAAACACCATCACCTTCCTTACCTACAACATGGCCTACGAAATAAATTACGATGGCGAAATATTGTGGCGCGCACCTAACAACGGCCTTGTAAGCGGCGACAGCCAGGAGCATTACCACCACGAATTTACAAGGCTGGCCAATGGGCACTACATGGTACTGAGCCACGAAGTAATGCCATGGGAATGGATGCAAACTGGCCATGGCGATAGCGTGATAATACTGGTTAATAAAAAAGCCGCACCAGTACCGGGAAAGAAGCCAGCATGGCGCGCCCAAATGGGCACCATTATAGAGTATGACGGGCAGGGCCATGTAGTATGGTCGTGGAAATCATCGGGCTATTTTAAGGGCGAAAACCTGCAACGGATGCAAGGGCCTATGGGGTTCAGGGAAAGCCACGAAAACGCCTTCTTTTTTGACGAAAAAAACAAGGTGGTTTACCTCAGCTTTAAGAACACCAGCCAGGTATTAAAAGTGAAGTACCCCGAAGGTTCGCTGCTGGCAGCTTATGAAGGCAGGCAGGGCGGCAATTCCCTATTCTCAGAGCAGCATGCGTGCAAGGTGTTGCCTGACGGCCGCCTTGCCCTGTACAACAACAATATGGAGAACGAAAACGAGTTACCCAATGTACTTTTCCTACAGCAGCCAGCAACGCCCGGCGGGGTGCTGAAAGTAGCCTGGAAATATGAGCACCCTGACGGCAGCAAGGGCACTAGGCGCGAGCCGCTAACCAGTGGCGGAAATGTAATAGGGCTGCCGGATAATTCCACCCTGATATCGTCATGTGTGCCCTACTCCAATGTCTTTATTGTAGGGCCGGATAAAAAAATTATTTGGGACGCAGCCCTTGAAAAAAAGGATGCAACAACGCAGTCATGGAAGCCCTTCCCGCAATACCGTGCCAGCATCATCGCCAGCCGCAAAAGGCTGGAACAGCTTATCTGGAACGCAGCCGTGAAATGATAGTTACTGAGCAATTTGGGCTTCTATATCGGCAATGCTACATGCGGCGCAGGCTTGTACATTTTTGAACCAAACTACACGGCCTTTGCGAGGTACGAAGCAATCTCACATGCGATATGTGAATTGAAATCTTATTCCATGTCCATTTGCTTATGAGTTTGCTTCGGCGAAGGGCCTCGCAATGGCCCGTTAACGTAAGTGGCTTGCATTAGGCTTTGTAAGCCTGTCATTCAATTATATTTGCTGTGAAGCGATATAACTTCTTGCAAAAGCCAATAGCTCCAATGCACAAAACTATGCCAGGCAAAGTAAAGATAGCGAGGGCTATACGATTATGCTCTTATAGCGATGGGCTTCACCCATCGCTATTGAATTCCGCCCTTGCAGGGCTTACCGAGATAATTGTGCAACCTGTACAAAATGCTTTGCGAAACTCTGCGCATCCTTCTCGCTCTTTGCGTGAAAAACGGCAAACCTTTTCAGTCCATTTTTAGTGCTTAAAATGCCTTGTGCCGGTCAGCACCATAGGCAGCCCTTTATCTACGCAGTATTGTATGCTGTCGTTGTCGCGCATAGACCCGCCGGGCTGTATGAATGCAGCAATACCAGCCTCGTGGGCTATCTGCACACAATCGTTAAAAGGGAAGAAAGCATCAGATGCCAGCATTGCGCCATCCAGCGAAAAACCAAATTGCTTTGCCTTGGCTATTGCCTGCCTCAGCGCATCTATGCGGCTGGTTTGCCCGCAGCCCTTGCCCACCAACTGGCAACCCTTTACCAACGCAATAGCATTTGATTTAAGGTGCTTGCAAACAATGTTGGCGAACAGCAAATCCTGCTGCTCGGCGCTGGTGCAGGTGCGCCCGCCCACTTCTTTCCACTCTATAAAATTCTGCGCGTCTGAATCTTGCACCAACACGCCATTGAGTATCCTCTTATATTCTTTAACCGGGTAGAATGCTTGTTTCTGCTGCAACAGTATCCTGTTCTTTTTGCCCTTCAGCAACGCCAGTGCGCCCTCCTCAAAATCAGGCGCAACCAGTATCTCAAAAAACAGTTCATTTATTTTTTGAGCTACAACTACGTCAATTGGCTGGTTGGTAATTAACACGCCGCCAAACGCGCTTTCAGGGTCGCCAGCCAGCGCTTTTTCCCATGCCTCCAAAACGTTATCAGCAACCGCTATGCCACATACGTTAGTGTGTTTTATAACTGCAAAAACAGGCTTATCAAACTCCGCAGTAATCTGCACAGCCGCGTCAATATCCACCAGGTTATTGTACGAAAGTTCCTTGCCGTTCAGCTTAGTAAACAGCTCATCGAGGTGCCCATAAAATTCAGCCGCCTGATGCGGGTTTTCGCCATACCTCAGCACCTGCTTATTGCTGTGCGATAAGTGAAAACTGCTGTGCCCCATATGGCTCTTAAAATAGGCCGATATAGCCACGTCGTAATGCGCACATTCAGCAAAAGCCAGGGAGGCAAATTGCTTGCGGTCATCGAGCGAAGTAACACCGTCTTTTTCATTCAGTAAATCGAATAGCTGCACATATTGGCCGGTAGATGCCACGATGCATACATCGGCAAAATTTTTGCCCGCAGCACGTATCAGCGATACGCCGCCAATGTCTATTTTTTCAATGATGGCTTTCTCGTCATCGGTACTGGCCACCGTTTCTTCAAATGGGTACAAATCAACAATTACGAGGTCCAGCAGGGGTATTTCATATTCCTTTACCTGCTGCATATCGCTATCCAGCGCCCTGCGGGCCAGTATGCCCCCAAAAACCTTAGGGTGCAGTGTCTTAACCCTGCCACCCAGTATAGATGGGTAATCGGTAACACTTTCCACCGCCACACAAGGCAAGCCCAGGCCTTCTATAAATGATTGGGTGCCGCCGGTGGAGTACATAGTAACCCCAAGCTCGTGGAGCTTCCTCACAATTGGCTCAAGGCCATCTTTATAGAAAACTGATATCAGTGCTGATTGTATAGTACGGTCCATGCTGCTTTAATTTGGGTGCGAAGATAATAATGATTGCCGAAGCGGTTAAATGATATAAATTACCACTACATAATACCCCATGGCGTTGTTGGCATTTCCTCCAGGCTTTAATTATGCCGTGCTGAAAAGTACCTACTTTAGCACCCTAAACATTAAATATGAACACAACGGGCAATACCATACTCATTACAGGCGGCACATCGGGCATAGGCCTCGCTTTTGCCGAGGAGTTTTTAAGGCTGGGCAATACGGTTATTATTTGCGGGCGCAGGGAAGCCAGGCTAGCAGCACTGGCTGAAAAGCACCCTAACCTGGTTACAAAGGCCTGCGATATTGCCTCAACCGCCGGCCGCGAGGAACTCTATAACTGGGCTGCCCAAAACTACCCGGAAACAAATGTACTTATTAATAATGCAGGCATTCAGCTCGCAACGGACCTTACCAACCCGGTGGCCCTGGACAAGGTGCGTATGGAGGTAGAAACCAATTTCATTGCACCTGTGCACCTGGCATCGCTTTTTGCCGGCCACCTGCGCAGCAAAGCAGGCGCAGCCATCATCAATGTATCGTCAGGGCTGGCATTTGTGCCTATAGCGTTTATGCCTGTGTATTGTGCTACCAAGGCTGCAATGCACTCCCTTACCTTATCGCTGCGGCACCAGCTGCGCGATAGCAGCGTGCAGGTTATTGAGGTAATACCGCCATCGGTGGATACCGAACTGGGCCATGACAGGCGCGTAGATAAAACGCAATCGCACGGCGGCATACCTATAAGCGAGTTCCTGGCGGAAGCTATGGAAGGGCTGCAAAATGGCACCCTGGAAATTGCCGTTGGCATGTCAAAAGGCCTTAGGGCCAAAAGGGAAGAAATGTTCGCAGCCATTAACACCTACCAGGGGTAGTTGCCCGGCTACTATCGCTCCGCTCACTAAATTTTTCGGTGCGGGCATTAGCAGTTTATCCAATACTTTATACTTTTGATGCTATAACCAAATAAAGAATGAAAAAAACAATCCTTACACTTTTAGCTGTGGTTTTTGTGGCGGCAGCGGCCAATGCCCAGAAAAACAAAGTAAAAATCACAACCGAATACGGCGATATAATTGTAATGCTGTATGACAATACGCCCAAGAATACCGAGAACATGCTTAAAAACGCTAAAGAGCATGTGTATGACAGCACCTTGTTCCATAGGGTAATACCTAAATTCATGGTACAGGCTGGCGACCCTGATTCCAAACACGCTGTGGCAGGCCAGCAACTGGGCAATGGCGGGCTTAAATACACCATACCTGCCGAAATAAACGACACCAACTTCCATAAAAAGGGCGCACTGGGCGTTGCCCGCGACAATAACCCCGACAAATCGGGCTCTGCAAGCCAATTTTACCTGGTGGTAGGCAAGGTTTGTACCGACGAGGAACTGGATAATGTAGAAAAACGCACAGGGCACAAATTTTCAGCCGCACAGCGCGAAGCCTATAAAACTGTGGGCGGTACACCCCACCTCGATGGCAACTATACCGTTTTCGGCGAGATTGTTGAAGGGCAGGATATCGCCGATAAAATATCGCTGGAGCCACGCGACAGGTCTGACAGGCCTAACAAAGACATAAGCATCATAAGCCTGACAGTACTGAAAAAGAAAAAGAAGAGGCATTTCCTTTTCTTCTAATGCATGTAATTGGAGTTAACTCACGATACGGATTGGCAACTTTTTTTGAAAAAGTTGCCAATTCTGCGTTTTAACCATAATTTATATATCAATCCGCTATTTTTGCAGCATGACAGATTTCAATTCGGGATCTCCCCGGCGATTGCCAACAGTGGTCAAAAACATAATTATCATTAATGTAATAATGGTTTTGGCTCAGTTTACGTTAGTTAAGCTGAATATCAATCTTGACGATTATCTGGCATTGCACTATTGGTCTTCCCCAGATTTCAGGTGGTGGCAGTTAATAACACATATATTCATGCATGGCAGCCCCGATGATGTTGGGCTAACAATAGAGCACATCTTCTTCAATATGTTTGGTTTATGGATGTTTGGCGGTTTACTTGAAAATATATGGGGAGCAAAAAGATTCCTAATTTTTTATCTGGTCTGTGGCCTTGGAGCTGGTTTCTGCCATATGGGAATCCTTACTTTTGAATTTACCAGGTTTCACAATGC
>CANBTK010000057.1 GCA_947372365.1 Flavipsychrobacter stenotrophus
GCCAAATATATTGCCAAATGTAACGTAGCCGTCGTTCGCCTTCGAAAACGCCATCCCGTTAAGTATAACACCTACCAGCAGGGGCAGGTAGGCCACGTACTGCATACCTTTTACAAATGCGAAGCCTGCCAGGTATATTGATACGCCCACTATAACCATTGCTATGCCCGAAATAAGGCCGTATGGGATATGTATTTGCTTTTGTTCCATAATTATATATTTAAGTTGAGTTTGCTGTTGTTGTAAATGCCCAGGGCCTCGCCAGCCAGTTCTTTGCCAATGAACGGGTTGTTCATTGATGCCGATTTTTTATGCGGCGTAGCCAGGGTATGTGTGCCTGTTGTTGTAAAGATAGTAATTGCCGCATTGGCACCCTTGCCTATAGCCTGCTGAGGCAGCCCAAATATAGCCCTTGGCTTGGTAGACAGTACTTCCACCAGCCTTTCGGGGCTTATGTAATCCTTCAGGGCATCCCACAAAATATTAAATGTGCTTTCCTGCACCGCCATGCCATCGGCGGCATATTCAAATTCCTTTGTTTTAGCGTCCCATTCGTGGGGCCTGTGGTGGCTGGCTATACAATCTATAGTGCCATCTTCCAGCCCTTTTATCAGTGCCAGCCTGTCGGCTTCGCCCCTTAGCGGCGGGCTTACTTTGTAAGCACTGTCGTAGCTGGTAAGCATATCTTCGGTTAGTGCCAGGTGGTATGGGGTTACAGAGCAGGTAATGGCCAGCCCTTCTTTTTTGGCCTGGCGCACCATGGCCACCGCTTCAGCCGACGAAATGCCCGTAATATGCAGCTTTGACTGCGTGTACCTCAGCAGCTCAATATCGCGGTAAACCATCAGCGTTTCCGCCAGTAAAGGTATACCCGGCATACCCAGCGCGGTTGATACTGCGCCTTCATTCATTAAGCCGCCTTCAGCCAGCGGCGCATCAACGGGTATCTGTAATACCGTGCCGCCAAAAGCCTTTACATATTCCAGTGCTTTCAGCATTAGGTTGGCGTTCTGCACAGGCTTCCAACCGTCAGTAAATGCGGTAGCGCCATTGGCGTGCATGTCCATCATTTCAGCAAGGGTTTTGCCTTCAGCATTGGCCGTAATGCAGCCCAGGGCATGCAGGCTAACCGTATTGCCCGCAGCCTGCCCCAAAACAAATTGTATCACCGATTTTGAGCTTATGGCAGGCTGGGTATTGGGCACCACCATAACATCGGTAAAGCCGCCCGCAGCCGCAGCCGCAAGGCCTGTAGCTATTGTTTCTTTATGTTCGTAACCCGGTTCGCGGTAGTCGGCAAATACATCTACCCAGCCGGTGGAGATGCACAGCTCTGTGCCGGCACCGCCCTTCCAGGCTTCTTTGCCGCCACTGGTAATGGATGGGCCTGCCTTAGCGGTTTTTTTGCCCGCTTCGGCAATGGCTGTTATGATGCCATCTGTAATGGTGATATCCACCACCTGGCCGTTGAACTCCGAATTTTTATCTATTACCCTTGCCTTGTTTATCTGCACCTGCATTTTTGTGCCTGTTTATGTTTATCGCTTAATGAGGAATTATTGGTAACAAAGTTATTACTATTATTGAAACATGGCATTTTGCTTTTGTTGCCGATCAGGCTTAGGGGCATTAAAACAAAGCCCCGGCATAAAAATCCCGAAGGGATGGCATGATTGTAGCCTGTTGCGCATAAAAACGGGCAAAACCCTATAAGGGTGGCATAAAAATATACGGGTTTTTACACGCCAAAATAAATGAAAACAAGGGGTTAGGCTGTAGCTGGCTTTGGCGTGCGCGCCAGCAGCCATGTTTCTACCGCTAGCATTATGAGGGCCAGGAATACACAGGCCTTCCACAGGGGAAAGCTACCGCTGGTATTGCCTTTTATGGTGCCTGCAAGGCTCATATCAGGCCATTTTATATTGTCGCCCTTCCATTCGCTTTTAAGGGCGCTCAGGTTGCGGTATTCCAGTTGCGACTCATGCTTATCCTGGTTTACAGCAACTATTGTAGTATCGCTGCCAATGGCCGATAGCTGGTAAAAGCCCGGCTGCTGCACTGCCTGGTCAATAAATACATCAAGCCCGGCACCATTGGGGCGCTGCGGCGGTATGATATCTAAGCCTTTAGCATAAACGTGCATGGTGTTGCGCTCCGATGCATTGTTGAGCGGCAGGTAAACAGGCTGCTGTGCGCCCACTGTTACTGCATATATATTGCTACTGCTGCTTTGCATGGCCATCTGGTACAGGAAGGGCGCAAAGAAATAGCTGCCGGGGAAGTTGCCGGACTGTAGGTCGGCTGAAGTAGCGCATATGTATAACTGGCCGCGCGATGGCGTGTACCTTGCCAGCAATGGGTCGCCATTGCGGAAACTAAGTACCGACTGCTGGTTGGCATTAAGCCCTGCCGAAATATTGTAGTGCCAGTTAGCCACTGGCAGCTGTACATTGTCAGGTATCTTTTCAAAAAGATCTTTTACCAAAGCGCTGCCTTGCTGCAGGGTGCTGGCAGTTTGCACTGCCGTATCTATGCCAGTAATGGTGATGTCGCCAATCTGTTTTAGCCCGTCGTTCAGCGCCTGCAGGTTAGCTGCCCTGCCGGGGAAAATGCAGATGCTTTGCCCCTGCAAAAGCGCGTCCTTGATGCCTTTGGCGGTAGTTTCGTCTATTTTGGTGATGCCGTTAAAAATAACCAGGTTGTAGTTGTTCCATTCTTTAGGCGCAGTTACCACATCGAGCTGGTTAAGCCTGAAGCCGTTGTAAGCCCTGAAGGCTGCCTGCAGGTATGGGTTTACCTGCCCCTCGTTCAGCACCAGCACTGCAAGGCTCGATGCGCTGCGGGCAGTAATGCGGAAGGTATCGTCAAAACGTACCAGCGCATCGTTAAGGGTTAGTTTCAGTTGCTGCCAGTTAGCATCATTTACCTGAAAGCTAAGGGTATCAATACTTTCTTTCTTATCGGCAAAATTGAGGGTAGCCGCACTTTTTACCTGCCCGTTTACCGATAGTTGCAGTACTACTGCATCCTTAAGCTCCTTGCCGCCCAGGCGGGTATGCACTACAAGGCTGTTGTTTTTGCCCGCCTGCAATACAGGCATAGCCAGGTAGGCGGTATCAATATACACATCCTGAGCCTCGTCGGTTTGTACCGGCAGGCCATAGAAGGTGATATTCTTCATCTGCTCCTTACCCGGCAATACGGGGAACGAATTTTGCTGAAAATCGGAATAATAATACAAATCGCCACCCGTTAGGCCTTCGTTTTGTACCATGCCCTGCGCCTGCGCCACCACCTGGCTTACGGTTTTGGTAGCCGGAGTAAAGTCAAGCGCATTAATCTCGGCAAATACTTTATCGGCAGGCTCGGCCCTGAAGCTGGTTGGCTTATCGTTGGTGAGCAGTACAAAGCGGGTGCCGGGCTTGGCATACTTTACCTGTTTGGCAGCAATCTCTTTAGCGAGGTCCAGCATAGTGCGGGCGCCCTTCTTTACGCTCATGCTGTAAGAATTGTCTATATAAATAGCCTGTAGCTTATTGCCAGCGCCGGGGTTGTTCTTATTATCGAAAAACGGCTGCGCAAAAGCCAGTATCAGCAGTGCCAGGAACAACAGGCGCATAATAAGCAGCCATTTATACCTTACCTGCGATTGCTTGCGGCTATTGAGTTGTATATTTTTAAGGAAACGGGTATGGGGGAACAATACCGTTTTGTACTTGCGCAGGTTGAACAAGTGTATTAACACGGGTATAGCCAGCAATGCCCCGGCCGCCAGAAAAAGAGGATATAGAAAACTCACCGGACAAATATAAGTATAACGAAATTGGTAAAGGCAGAAGAAAATCTTAAAAAGGAACGATTATTCTTTAATAAATCCCGAAAATGTATAAGCATTTCAGCTAAGCCACTTTTCCTGTTCCCTTAGTTGTTTCAGGCTGATCTCATGAACATTCTCACTATAGGGAGCTTTGTACGCGTTATTCCGCCCTGTTCAAAACATCTTCCGCTCAATTAAAAGCTGGCTTTGCTCATTGGAAAGCATGTTTTACTAATTACCGGTTTTTATAAAGTCAATAATAAATGAATTTCGGGAAAAAGCAGGAATCCGAAAAGGCTTTATTAATAGAGTAGGAACTAAACTAAATGTATTGTCTATGAAAAAGAGATTTTATGTACCGGTTCTTAGCTGGCTGCTGTCAGCATTTTTACTAGTTGGGATGCAGGCCAATGCCCAAAGTGTTACCCTGAAACCCAATGCCGCTGTGGGTGAAGATGCCGATATTTTAACGACATATGGTTGCACACCATCAGGTGCTGGCTCACCCGCCGAGCTGGTTAACTGGGATACCTACGACCTCACTTATCAGGACTGGACAATTAGTGCTCTCGGTTGCGGCAGGGTTTCAGGGCAATTCCTCCTCCGCTTTACCGAAATGAACAATTTGCCTTGCAACGCAATAATTACCAGGGCTGAGTTGCGCCTGTACGGGGTTTCAAGCAGTGGCTTTGTTCCACAAGGCAATTCTTCTTATCCCGGATCACCTTTCCCTACGAACCCCGGCTGGATAGAGCGTGTAACCAGCGGCTGGGCAGAAAGTTCTGTAACGTGGAACAGTATGCCATCTACTACTGTAGTTAACCAAACACCACTTAGAAGTACAATAAGCCAATGGAACGACAATTTCGTAGTTAATGTAACCGCCCTTACGCAAGATATTGTTGCCTCAGGAGCAAATGACGGCTATATGCTGAGGTTACAAACAGCTTCAAGGTACAGGAGTGCTGTTTTTGCGAGCAGCGATGACGGTAATGCATCGTTATGGCCTGAGCTATACCTTGAATATACCATACCTTATTGCAATGCCAATTTCAACTATTGCAGCAATACACTAACGCCGAACACCTATATATTCAGCGCCAATGACCCGGGCCAATGCCTTAACTATGTGTGGGACTTTGGCGATGGTACTACCGGTTACGGCCCGAATGTTGTACACACCTATGCCGGACCAGGCTACTACGTAGTTTGCCTTAAACTCGTAGATAACCTTGGCGTTGTACATTGCACAGAATGCACACCTATCTGCATTAACCAGGTTCCGCACCTCAGTGATCCTGGAGTAGGGGTAGGTGACCCTGGCGATATTATAGGTGGCAAGGCCAGTGTACCAAAGTCACTGGTTAGTAACAACCAGAGCAGTAGAAAGGTAGCACACGGCGAAAACCTCTATTTGTCCGATGGTTCGATTACCATTCTGAGTGTAAATCCAAACCCGGCACATGCAAATATTGACATTAATTTCCGCCTTGTTAAGGGTAGCAGCGTACAATACAAAGTTTACAACATAGAAGGCAAAGAAGTTTTAGGCGACAAAAAAGCCATGAACGAAGGCGACCAGAAATTGTCGGTATCAGTTGAGGGCCTTTCGCCAGGGGTTTATATCCTTGAAATGAAAGATGACTATTCTACAGCCAAGTATAAGTTCACAAAAAACTAAAGAGTTTGATATTACCCAGATAGATTGCCCATTTTATAATAGCCCTGGCTGCTTAGGCACACTGGGGCTATTATTTTTTTATTCCAGGCCGATTTCGATATTCCCGAATCATGCGCAACTCAGTGCCCTGAGAAAATCGTCTTTCTTTTTAGGGGAAACATCCAGTGTACAACCGTCTGTCATCATGATGCTGCCCACTTTACCCTTAATGTATTTTTTCACTTTCCGCAGGTTAATAATGTGCGATTGGTGTACCCGCATGAACTGGCTGCCATCAAGCAGGCCTTCGTAATATTTAATAGTGTGCGATACAGTGACCTTATGATTGCCTTCAATGTAAAAATGAGTGTAGTTGCTAGCAGCCTCCAACCTGATAATATCGTCAACAGAAACGAACTGAATTTCATTAAGAGTAGCCAGGCCAAGCGTCGTAATTCTGTCTTTGGTTTCGCGTGTCGTGTTCTCTTGGAAAGCCTTAAGGCTCATAGGATAAAATTTGCTCGCCGACTGGGCCTTGTACTTATCTACAGCTACAATCAGCTCATCAATATTCACCGGCTTAAGCAGGTAATCTAGCGCCGAACATTTTAAAGCCTTTAGTGCAAAATCGTTGTAGGCTGTCGTGAAAATAATTTTAAAATCTACATGATCCACGTCTTGCAGCATTTCAAAACTATTACCATCGGGTAGCTTTATGTCAGAAAATACCAGTTCAGGTTTTACTGCCTCTATCAAAAGCTTTGCATCTTTAAGAGTGGCGGCTATACCAGAAACCGCAACGTCCGGGCAATAGTCGGCAAGCATTTTTTTTAACACTCTTGAGCTTCTTTCTTCGTCTTCAATAATTACTGCGTTTATCATGCCTTAGCTATTAATTTGAATTAATGGAATGAAAATGGAAACCCTGGTGCCTGTGTTCAATGCACTCTCATCTACATCGGTAATTACTATGGGTTGTATTTTGGTATTCTCCCGTGTGCAAACCAGTTGCAGCCTTTCGGTTATATTGCTTAACCCCATCGATACATTTTGCTTTTTATAACGGTGTGCTCGTTTTCTTCCTATGCCATTGTCTGTAATGATGCAGTTCAGCATCTGGCCACTTTTTACAAAATGAACCAACAGCTTCTTTTCACCGTTCGCCATGGGTAAGCCATGTACCAGGGCATTTTCTATTATAGGCTGTACAATCATAGACGGGATACCTATGTTAGCTGCATCTATTTGCTCATCGCAACTTATCTGGAAAGAGAGCGTTTCACCTATCCTCAATTTCTCAAGCTCAAGGTATAGTTTGAGGAACTTAATTTCATCTTCCAGGCTGATGTACTCTTTCGCAGAATTATCAACAATAACTCTTATCAGCCTTGAGAACTGGGAAAGGAAATAATTAGCCTGCCGTGGCTGGTGGCTGAATATGAAGTCCTGTATGGAATTGAGCGCGTTAAATATAAAATGGGGATTTATCTGCGCTCTCAAAGATTTAAGATCGTTCTCTATCATCTTCCTCAGCAAGTCCGACTTTCTGTGTTTGTAGGCAACTACAGCATAAAAGATACCTGCCAAGACAATGAGCCCGGCAAGCACTTCTGCCAATATGAACCACCACTTTTGCCAGTATGGTGGTAATACCGTAAACGCGATAGATGTGCCCTGGCCCTGCCATCCTTCCGCATATACCAAAAGCCGGTAATCGCCAGGAGCCAGGTGGTCGTACTGAATCTTTTCCGAGGTTGTTTTACTCCATTCTTTGTCGGCGCCTTCCAGGCTGTAAAAATAGGTGGGTGCTTTCTCAGTGCTATACGATATTGCACTAAAACCAAAGCTTATGGAATTGCCATAATTTACTACGTATCCTGACCGCACAGCTGTATCCCTTCCCCTGATAGAAATGTTGGAAATATAAACCGGAATAGGTGGGTACTTCGCATTAATAACATCCTTCGTATTTATACCAAGCAAGCCATTATTAGTGCCTATGTACAAAGTGCCGTTCTTTTCGCAAACTGAGTTGACACAATTATCGGGCAATAAATTCGCCTTGGTGAAAGAACGTATATCGTATTTTCCCGAACCGCCCAGCCGCAAGAGGTTCAACCCATTTTCTGAACAAAGCCATGCATTGTTGCTGTCATCAATGTATACCGATGAAATGTTGTCGGCCAGCAAGCCGCTTTCAGTATTAAAATGAACTACACATTTTTTGTCCTGATAACAATATACCCCATTGTTTTTTGTGGCCACCCATACCTTATTATCACGTCCACATTGTATGTCTGAGATGTAGACATTCTTTTCAAAATATTTTTCTATCCCCTTGCCGCTTCCGGTAGAATCGGCCAAACAAAACAACGTGTCTTTATGCGAAATCCAGAACCTATCCTTCAAATCAACGCAAAAATTTGTTTTGTACGTCAGATTTGCCGGCACACGCCCCACACGTTTGGTACCACCTGCGTCAACCCTTTCAACTACACAACTTTCGTACTTGTCATTGCACGTTCCTTTTATAAAAAAGGCGCCGTCAACACGACTATAGTAATTGCA
>CANBTK010000058.1 GCA_947372365.1 Flavipsychrobacter stenotrophus
TTAGCAGCCTGGCCGCGGCTAATAGTTGTGGCGAGGGTTAATGCGATGGCAAAAATGGCTGATTTCATTTTTTCGTTTTTAACCATATACGGGCCATATAGCCGTGCGGATTATGAATAGGTTTGTTAAACTGCTATCCAAACAGCCACAAATTTTATGAATGGATAAATTGTAAAAAAGTGCGTTATCATGCCGCCGCTAAGCAACTGGTAATTAACAAGCCAACGAATTGCACAATTTTATATAATAGAATAGTTGGGTTAAAATTTGTTATAGCTTTTATAATAAGTTGCAAATAAGGGCTAAACCAATTGGGATACACCAACTTTATGATTTATTTTTGACTTCTTAAACCAACAGAAAAAGATATACTACCGTCTTTAGCGGAAAATAATCTATTAACTATTATGAAGCGAATCACACTTTTTGCCACGCTAGTGCTTATGGGTATGGCTATCCCATCTATGGCCCGCCAGGGTTATAAACTTCATGTAAAGATACCCGGTGTTAAAGACTCTATGGTTTTCCTGGCACACTATTATGGTGAGCCGTTGCCTAAAATTTACAAAAGGGATTCAGCCCGTTTCGACAGGAATGGCAATGCTGAATTTACTACCACCGATTCTACTTTCGTAGGGGGCATATACATGATGCTTTTATCTGACAAGAAAACTTATTTTGAATTTTTGTTGAACAGCGGCGACGATATTACTATGAACGTAACGCTGGATAAATTGCCTGATGGCGTTAAGTTTAAAAATTCGCCTGAAAATGACCGATTCCAGGCTTATGTTGATTTCCTGAAGGGGTATAGCGCTGGCCAGGAAAAACTGAAGAAGAAACTGGCTGATGCCAAGACGGAAGCTGATACTGCTGCTGTGCGCAAAGAAGCCCAGGGCAGCGCAAAAGACCTGACTAACTACCGCCACGACTATGTGGCCAAGTATCCCGGCTCGCTGCTGGCTAATATCTTCAATGCGCTGGAAGTACCTGTAGTACCTGAAGGCGACCACTACCTGGAAGATGGCAAAACCAAAGACAGCACCTTTGCATACAATTATTATAAAGCACACTTCTGGGATGGTTTTAACTACCAGGATGACCGCCTGATACACACACCGGTACTACAGCCAAAGCTGGAAGAATACATTACCAAGCTGGTATTGCCTTATCCCGATAGCGTAAATGCCGAAAGCGACAGGCTGCTGAAAAAGGCTAAAGGCACTAAGGACTTATTCAAGTTCACCCTTTGGTGGCTTACCCGCAATGTGGAAAACAGCAAGGTAATGGGCATGGATGAGTGCTTTGTGTACCTGGTTGAGAATTACTACATGAAGGGGGATGCTTTCTGGCTTACCAGCGATGAGCTTTCTAAATATATGGATAGGGCCATGAAAATAGCCCCAAACGTAATAGGCAACGTGGCCCCTGAAGTGAAAACCAAGAACGTTTTCACACAAAAGGATGAAAGTATGATGGCTATTAAGGCTAACTGGACGCTTCTTGTTTTCTACTCGCCTGATTGCGGCCATTGCCAGCATGAAATACCTCAACTGGATTCGGTGTACGAGGCTGCACTGAAAGCCAAGGGCGTAAAAGTAATGACGGTATCAACCGAAGGCGATAGCAAGAAAATTCAGGAGTTTATTACAAAACACAAGATTGAGAGCTGGACCAATACATGGGACCCAGACCACACTGGCGACTGGAGGGGTAAATTTGACGTGTACAGCACGCCAACTATCTACCTGATGGATGAAAAGAAGATAATAAGGGGCAAAAGGCTCGACCACTCCAACGTCCTGAGCGTAATAGAAATGCAGGAGCGCAAGGCGAGGGATAAAGCAGCCAAAGAAAAGGAAAAAGCAAAGAAATAAATTTTCAAGAATATAAAACTCCATTCCCATGTGGAAGCCAGGGCTTCCGCATGGGAATAATAAACTAAACACACATTATGCGAAAACTGGTAACCATTTGCCTTATTTCGGGTATAAGCATCGTATCCGCCAATGCCCAAAGCCTATTTACCTACGGATCACGCTCAGTTAGTAAGAATGATTTTTTGAGGGTTTATAAGAAGAACAGCATGAAAAAGCCAGACATGACAGATACTGCCTTGCGCAGTTACCTCGATTTGTACGGGCTTTTCAAGATGAAGGTTGCCGAGGCTGAAAAGCAGCACCTGGATACTGTAGATAAGATACAGAAGGACCTGGATACTTACCGCAAAAACCTTGCAAAAAGCTACCTTACCGACGACCAGATAACGCAGAAGCTGATTAAGGAAGCATATGAGCGCATGAAGGAAAACCTGCATGTGCAGCACATTTTACTGAACTGCCCTCCGGGTACTGATACACTTGTTGTTTATAAGAAGATTGACAGCATTTATAAGGAAATAATGGCTGGCCACGCTACATTTGAATCAATGGCCAAAGGCTACAGCAATGATGATGGCACAAAGGACAATGGCGGCGATATAGGCTACATGACGGCTATGCAGTATGTGTACCCTTTTGAGAACATGGCTTACGCTACACCGGCAGGCAAGGTTTCAAAACCTTTCAGGACACAGTTTGGCTACCATATCTTAAAGGTAACCAACAGGTACCCCGACCGCGGGCAGGTAAAAGTAGCCCAGATACTGCTGCTTTCTCCAAAGTCGAGGGGAGAAGATGGGCTGGCAATAGCCCGCAAGCGTGCTGATAGTGCAATTGCTATGCTGAAAGGCGGCGCTTCTTTTGGCGAAGTAGTTAAGAAGTATTCTGATGACAGGCTGTCAGCCAACGATAGCGGCGTATTGAAGCCATTTGGCGCAGGTAAAATGGTGCCTGTGTTTGAAGATGCTGCTTTTGCACTTAAAAAACCGGGCGATGTTTCTGAACCAATAAAGACATCTTACGGCTACCATATTATTAAGCTGATATCTAAAACACCGCTTGCGCCTTACGATAGCATTGCCCAGCAGCTGAAGCATAAAGTAGAAAATGATGCCCGTGCACAAGCGGCTAAAGAGCATTTCTTCAATAAAGTAAAAGAAAAGAACGGCTATAAAGAATTCCAGGATAACATAACAGCCATTTCGGATGCCATTGTTAAATCTATCCCGGATACAGGTAAAGGAAAAGGCATATTTAAGGCTTCAGACTTTAGCCATATGAATAAAACAGTATTTGCGATGGCTGGTAAAAATTACCTGCAGTCGGATTTTGCTAAATACCTTGAAACACTGACACATGGCAGGGTGAGCGGAGCCAAAGGTGCTGTTATCCATGACGGGTTTAACGCCTATGTAACCAATGTAGTTACTGATTTTGAAGAGCATAAGCTGGTAGAGGAAAACCCTGATTTCAAGAACCTGATGGACGAATACCGCGATGGCATTATGCTGTTTGAACTGATGGACCGCAATGTATGGAGCAAAGCAACCAAAGATTCGGTAGGCCTGAAGGCTTTCTACGAAACGCGTAAAGGCAAGTATAAGTGGGAGCCAGGTTTTGAAGGCGCAGTTTATACCTTTAAGAATAAAGCAGCTTTGGATACCGGCCTTATAATGCTGGCTGATACCAAAGTAACTGAAGAGCAGGTGCTCAAAGCCATTAACTCGCAAAACAACCCTGACAGGGTAACCGTACAGCGCGGCCGCTATGAATTCTCGAAATTCAGGGATGGCTCGCAGGAAGAGCTTACTACGAACAGAAAGAAAGTAATAACTATGCCTAATGGCACCTTCAAGCTGGTATTTGTTAAGGAGATATTTACTACTCCGGGTAACAAATCGCTCGATGAAGCCCGCGGTTATGTCGTAGCAGAGTACCAGGACTACCTGGAAAAACAATGGAACGACAAAATGCGCCATGACTACCCAATGAAGGTAAATGACAAAACCTTTAAGAGCATGATAGGCAATTAAACCTAAAAAAGCTATTCAAAATGAACCCGGCCGGATGCTCCAGCCGGGTTTATTTTTGCCTTGGCCGCAGTTATAACCGGGGCATTTATTTAGCAGCGCAAAAGCCTTAGCGGGGCAACATAACCTACATACGGCATAAATTTTCGGTTAGTTATTTTAGGGCGCAAAATATTAGCTATATATTTGGCCGGATAGTTGTTTGCATATACCTACAAGCAACTTATTTTGTAAATGTATCACGTATTCAATTTATGAGTAACCAGTTTAAGTATGTAAACGGGCTTAATACTATAAGGTTCATTGCGGTTATACTTGTTATAATAGGGCATTGGGGCATTTATTATGAGCGGGGCACGGTGCAGTTCGATGCTATAAGGGTGTTGATACCCTGGGGTAAATTCGGGCTGGCCTTTTTCCTTGTCCTGAGTGGTTTCTTAATTTCTTCGGTTCTATTCAAAGCCCGGCGCGATATGGCGGAGGGTGACAGCAAGCCCAGCATTGTCAAAAACTTCCTTATGCGGCGGGCTTTGAGGTTGCTGCCTGCCTATTACTTTATGATAATTCTATTGTACCTGCTCGGCCTCACTGTTTTGCATGAGCACCCCTGGTATTACCTTACGCACACGTCTAACATACTCATATACCGCATACAAACCAATAACCCGCTCATACATTTATGGTCGCTATCGGTGCAGGAGCAATTTTACCTTATACTGCCTTGGTTTATACTGTATGTGCCCGAAAAGGCCCTTAAATATGTGATATACGGTGCGATAGCCATAGGGCTGGGTACTAAGTACTATACCATGTTTGTTTTAAATAAGCCATTTACCTTTTTGTTTTTCCATTTTCTTGATTGCCTTGGCCTGGGCGTTCTTTACGCCTACTATATGTACATTGGCAAAAAAGAAAAATTTGAAAGTGCTATAAAATTCATGCTGCCCGTTTTAATATACCTGGGCTGGCAGATGGCGGCTCGTTTTAAAGGCACTGCATTTGGCATTATTTATGAGCGCAGCATGTGGAGTATGATGGGGTTGGGCATCATTATCTGGACGATCAACAATAAAAACCCATTGCTGAATAAGTATTTCTTTGAGAACAAGGTTATGAACTACTTTGGCAAAATCAGTTACGGCATTTACCTGTACCACTACTCCATAGGCACGTATTTCGATTATTATTTCGACCGCTATAAGTCATCCCATCACTTACCATTTATCCTTACCAATTTTATCTTCATCTACGTAGTTAAGTTCTGCCTGGTGCTGTTGGTGGCATCACTCTCTTACAACTACCTGGAAACGCCTATTATTGAATTGAAGAAAAAATTCAATTACCTGAAGAATAAGGACGGCAAAAAGCCTGTTGCCAGCTAGGGTTTGGGTTTTATGTGAAAGCAATGCAAATCATTGAGAATGGCGGTTGTCCTTTTTGGAATATTCGTACCTTGGGGCTCTAAATAACGACCAATGGCACAATTAATCCGGAAAGAAGACGCACTGGAATACCATGCGAAAGGAAGGCCGGGCAAAATAGAAGTAGTACCTACCAAAGAAACCAAAACACAGCGCGACCTTGCACTTGCCTATTCGCCGGGAGTTGCAGAGCCCTGCCTTGATATAGCCGCTAACCCCGAAGATGTTTATAAGTACACAGCAAAGGGCAACCTGGTAGCGGTGATAAGCAATGGTACGGCGGTACTGGGGCTGGGCAATATAGGCCCGTTGGCATCGAAGCCGGTAATGGAGGGAAAGGGCCTGCTGTTTAAAATATATGCTGATATTGATGTGTTTGATATAGAGCTGGACGTAACCAATCCGGACGAGTTTGTGAAGGTGGTTAAGGCTCTGGAGCCTACGTTTGGCGGCATAAACCTGGAAGATATAAAGGCACCGGAGTGTTTTGAAATAGAAACGCGGCTTAAAAAGGAGCTGAGCATACCAATAATGCATGACGACCAGCATGGCACAGCCATCATATCGGGCGCGGCATTGATTAATGCGCTGGATATAGTTGGCAAGAATATAGCTGACGTAAAAATTGTGATAAGCGGAGCAGGTGCATCGGCCATATCTTGCTGCAAGATATACCTGAAGCTGGGCGCTAATGTTGCCAACATGTATATGTTTGACAGCAAGGGCCTTATAGTATCATCGCGCACCGACCTTGATGAGCATAAAAAGCAGTTCGCGCAGAATATCGAAGAAATAAGCCTTCAGGAAGCCATGCAGGGGGCTGATGTGTTCATTGGCTTATCGAAAGGCAACGTGGTATCGCAGGATATGGTGAAGGGCATGGGGGACAAACCCATTGTTTTTGCGCTGGCGAACCCCGACCCGGAGATAACTTATGACGCTGCGCTTGAAGCCCGGCCTGATGTGATTATGGCAACCGGCCGCAGCGACTACCCTAACCAGGTGAACAATGTACTGGGTTTCCCGTACATCTTCCGTGGGGCGCTCGATGTAAGGGCTTCTGCCATAAATGAAGACATGAAGCTGGCTGCAGTGCATGCACTGGCAGCACTGGCACGCGAACCCGTACCTGAACTGGTGAATGTAGCTTATAATAACATTTCATTGCAATACGGGCCGCTCTACATTATACCCAAGCCAATGGACCCAAGGCTGCTGGTAACAGTGTCAATGGCCGTTGCAAAGGCTGCAATGGAAAGTGGGGTAGCCAGGCAGCCAATAAAAGACTGGGATGCTTACGAGGCTGACCTTTACCGCCGCCTGGGCAGCGATGATATGCTGCTGCGCCATGTAATAAACAAAGCCAAGCAGAGCCCTAAGCGCGTAGTGTTCTCAGAATCTGAAAACCTGAAGATACTCAAGGCGGTACAGATAGCTAAGGATGAAGGTATAGCTATACCTATATTGCTGGGCAATGAAGCCCGCATAAAGGCGCTGATAAAAGATAATAACCTGCACCTTGAAGGCGTAGAGATTATAGACCCCAAGAGCGACGGCGAAGAAGCAACGCGGGCCATTTATGGGGCCGATTTCTTTGAAAAGCGCCAGCGCCGTGGCGTAAACCTCTATGAGGCGAAAAAGACCATGCGCGAAAGGCCTTATTATGGCTGCATGATGGTGAACAGGGGGCAGGCAGATGCGATGGTATCAGGCCTTACCCGCAAGTACCCCGATACCATAAGGCCGGCACTTGAAATTATAGGCATGGAGAAGAATGCAGGCCGCGTTGCTGGCCTGTACATTATGCTTACCAAGAAGGGGCCGCTCTTCTTTGCAGATACTACACTTAATTTTAACCCTACTGAAGATGAGCTGGTTGAAATTACCCTGCTTACGGCCAAGGCAGTAGAGCATTTTAATATAAAGCCACGCATAGCCATGCTTTCGTACTCCAATTTCGGCAGTTCGCCATCGCCGGAGGCTTTAAGGGTAAGCAATGCGGTGGCAAGGATAAAGGCGAGCCACCCTGAGCTGGTTATAGACGGCGAGGTGCAGGCAGGGGTTGCGTTTAATAAGGACCTACTGCGCGAAAACTACCCATTTTCCGACCTTGTAAACGACCCGCCTAATGTGCTGATCTTCCCTAACCTTGCAGCGGGCAATATTGCCTACCATTTGCTGCAAGAAGTAGGTGGGGCAGAAGCCATAGGCCCTATATTGCTGGGGCTGCGTAAACCTGTATATGTATTGCAGCTGGGCAGCAGCGTAAGGCAGATAGTTAACATCATTGCCATGGCAGTTATGGAGGCGCAGGTAAAAGGCGGCTAGTTGGCAATTTATTGCTGGCTGCTGGCAGGCAGAGTTTAAGGAAATGCGATTTCAAATTTTCAATTTGGAATTTTGATAAAAGCACATTACTTTTGCACTCCCTTACACGAGGTTGTTAGTCCTGTGGTGTAACGGTAGCACAACAGTTTTTGGTACTGTTTGTCCTGGTTCGAATCCAGTCGGGACTACTAAATAATAGAGAGCGAAGTGCAGGAGCGAAGGTCGCTGCCACTTCGCTCTCTTTTTTTGGTATCCCCATACGGCATCCTGCACTTATGTCAGTGCAAAATATTTATTTATTGGGATTTATGGAATAATCAATTATTTGCTTCTTCGAATTATGGCAAGTACTGTAACGCATAA
>CANBTK010000059.1 GCA_947372365.1 Flavipsychrobacter stenotrophus
AAAGGGACTTCGGCCAAAAGCTGATTGAAGATCACAAAATCCGTACTTACCTTACTGCACGTATCAACAAAGGCGGTATTTCCCGCATCGTTATAGAGCGTACTTTAGGCAAGCTGATCATCACCATCCATACTTCAAAGCCTGGTATTATCATAGGCAAGGGAGGAACTGAGGTTGACCGTATCAAGGAAGAGCTGAAGAACCTTACTAAAAAGGAAGACGTTCAGATCAATATCATGGAAATCCGCCGCCCGGAAATGGACGCTATGATAGTGGGTGATACAATTGCCCGCCAGATTGAAGGCCGTGTTAGTTATAAGCGTGCTATTAAGATGGCAATTTCTACTGCGATGAGGATGGGTGCCGAAGGTATCAAGATCAAAGCAAGTGGCCGTTTAAATGGTTCTGAAATAGCCCGTAGCGAAGAATTTAAGCAAGGGCGCACACCACTTCATACTTTACGTATGGATATTGATTATGCTTCTGTATATTCAATGACTGTATATGGTAAGATTGGTTTGAAGATCTGGATTTGTAAAGGTGAGGTATTAGGAGCACGTGAATTGAACCCTAACTTCTCTGCTAATTCTGATAGCCGTGGCAACAACCGTCCAGGTTTTGCAGGCACAGAAGGCTCACGTGGCGACCGCCCAGGCGGCGACCGTGGTGACCGCAGAGGCGGTGGTGGTGGCGACCGCAGAGGCGGTGGCGGCGGCGGTGACCGCAGGGGTGGTGCAGGCCAGGGCGGTGGTAACCGTGGTGGCAGCCAAGGCGGTGGAAACCGCGGTGGTGCAGGTGGTGGCGGTGGCCGCAGGTAATTAGTACACCCGGTTAACTATTACCGGTAGTTGTAAGTGGTATTCACAATATTTAGCATAAATACATAATTTTGTAACAATGTTACAGCCAAAAAAGTCAAAACACCGTAAAGCCCATAAAGGCAGGATTAAAGGGGACGCACAGCGTGGCGCAATGATATCCTTTGGTTCATTTGGATTGAAAGCCATGGAGCCAAAGTGGATAACTAACCGCCAGATTGAAGCAGCCCGCCAGGCAATGACCCGTGAAATGAAGCGCGAAGGTAATGTTTGGATCCGTATCTTCCCTGATAAGCCAATTACCCGCAAGCCTGCTGAAGTGCGTATGGGTAAAGGTAAAGGTAGCCTGGAGTTTTGGGCTGCAGTTGTTAAGCCAGGATTGATCATGTTTGAAATCGAAGGCGTACCAATGGAAGTAGCTCGTGCAGCTATGGATCTTGCAGCTCAGAAATTACCAATCCGTACTAAGTTTGTAGTTCGTCATGACTACGCTGGTGCATAATCAGTAGAAAGAAAAGAGTATAAAGTAGAAAGCTGTAATTAAGCAGGTTTCGAAAATGATAAAAATTAAGAATTTGTTGAATTTTGAAGCTGAATAGCTTTTGATTTTCGACTTACGACTTAGACTAAAAAATATTAACAATGGCAAAGGAAAAAGGCACTGATTACCGTTCGCTCGACAATGAAGGACTTGCTAGTAAAATTAGCGAAGAGCAGCTGCGTATGAAAAAAACCAGGTTTAGCCATGCAGTTAACCCGATCGAGAATCCGCTTATCATTAAGCAGATGCGTAGGGAGATAGCTCGCATGAAGACTGAAAGCCGCAAAAGAGAATTAGGTTCCTAATAAATATTATTGATGTCCGTTATGGCAATTGAAAGAAAAAGCAGGAAAACCCGTATAGGCGTAGTAAGTAGCAGCAAGATGATGAAAACCATCACTGTTAACGTTGAGCGCAAGGTGAAACATCCTATGTACGGTAAGTTCATTAAAAAATCATCGAGCTTCCATGCTCACGACGAGCAGGATAGCGCTGGCGTAGGTGATGTAGTTCGTATTATGGAAACGCGTCCGCTTAGTAAGACAAAGCGCTGGCGCCTGGTAGAAATTATTGAAAAAGCTAAGTAACTTTTTAGAATGATACAACAAGAATCCCGGCTCAATGTAGCCGACAACAGCGGTGCCAAAGAAGTACTTTGCATACGTGTGTTGGGCAATTCGGGACAAGATTATGCCGGTATAGGCGATAAAATTGTAGTAACCGTAAAAGATGCTATCCCTGGTGGAGGTATGAAGAAAGGTACCGTTTCAAAAGCGGTTATCGTTCGTACCAAAAAGAAACTACGCCGCAAGGATGGTTCTTATATCAGTTTTGACGACAATGCTGTGGTATTGCTCAACAACTCTGACGACCCACGTGGTACGCGTATCTTTGGGCCAGTAGCTCGCGAATTGCGTGATAAAGGATACATGAAAATTGTTTCCCTTGCCCCCGAAGTATTGTAAAATTTGTTGTACCTTTGCAGCCCGAAACAAAATCGGTGTAAAAACAACGCTTAATTCATAGTAACAGTGAAACAGAGATTTAAACCTAAGTTTAATATTAAAAAGGGCGATAACGTGGTTGTTATAGCCGGCGATGATAAAGATCGCACTACGCCGCATACGGTATTGAGCGTGAACCCTACCGAGGGCCGCATACTTGTAGAAGGTGTAAACCTGGTAACCAAGCACCTGAAGCCAAACGCTCAGAACCCACAGGGTGGTATTGTTAAGGAGGAAGCTCCTATCAATATCAGCAATGTGATGCTTTGGGATGCTAAAGCCAAGGCTCCGGCGCGCGTATCTCGTACCCGCACTGAGACAGGTTTTTCGCGTATATCTAAAAAATCAGGGGAGGTAATCAAATAATGGCAACGACAACAACATACAGCCCTCGTTTACTTAAGAAGTACAGGGATGAAGTGGTTCCCGCACTGATGAAAAAATTCGGGTACAAAACAGTTATGCAGGTTCCAAGGCTTGTTAAGATTTGTCTTAACCAGGGCGTAAAGGGTTCTGTTTCTGATAAGAAAATGATTGATGACGCGGTTAACGAAATGTCAGCTATCACAGGCCAAAAGGCTATACCTACAATGTCTAAAAAGGACATCTCGAACTTCAAGCTTCGTAAAAACATGCCAATCGGCTGCAGGGTTACACTTCGCAACGTGAACATGTTTGAGTTTTTAGACCGTTTTGTTTCAGTTTCATTGCCACGTGTACGTGACTTCAAGGGTATCAATGAGAAATCATTTGATGGCCGTGGTAACTATACAATGGGTATTACAGAACAAATCATCTATCCTGAAATTAATATTGATAAGCTGCCTCGCATCAGCGGTATGGACATCACTTTCGTGACTACAGCCAAGACTAACGAAGAGGCTTATGAATTGCTTAGCCTGATGGGCATGCCTTTCAAGAATATGGCTAAAACAGGTGGAATCTAATAAATAATATTGAATACTGTCGCTGCCTTTAGCCGGTAATACTCCTAAAAGCAGCTGATTAACTACAAAAACAATATGGCTAAAGAATCAGTAAAAGCCCGTCAGCGTAAACGTGAGAAAATGGTGGCTAAGTTTGCAACTAAGCGTGCAGCACTTAAAGCTGCAGGAGATTATGCAGGTTTAGATAAACTACCTAAAAATTCTTCAGCAGTTCGCCTGAAAAACAGGTGCCAGATCACCGGCCGCCCTCGTGGTTATATGCGTTACTTCGGTATGTGCCGTAATGCTTTCCGCGATATGGCTCTGGATGGTAAAATACCAGGTGTTAGGAAAGCAAGTTGGTAAACCCTTGTCCTGGGATCAGGAAAGGAATACGTTTCAAGGTCGGGCAGTAGCCTGAAACCCGAAACATTTTTTTATAAAAAACCTCAAAAAAAACATGGTAACAGATCCAATAGCAGATTTATTGACCCGTATCCGTAACGCACAAATGGCACGCCACCGTATTGTAGAAATACCGGCTTCAAATGTAAAAAAGCGTATCGCTGAAATTCTTTACGATAAAGGTTACATCTTAAAATACAAGTTCGAAGACGATAGCAAACAAGGCCTTATCAAAATAGCGTTAAAATATGACCCTATTTCTAAGGAGCCAGCTATCAAGTCATTAGAGCGCATTAGCCGCCCAGGCCTTCGCCAATACGCTAAGCCTGCTGAAATACGCAGGGTAATGAATGGCTTAGGTATCTCTATCATCTCTACTTCTAAAGGCGTGATGACTGATAAGGAAGCCCGCTCACAGAATGTAGGTGGCGAAGTAATGTGCAACATATATTAATACTATTTGGTTAGCTGGTTTTCGCCAGCTAACTATTGTTTTAACGGTAGGCAGGCTGAGAATATAAGTCCTCTATACGGCGACTGAACACAGCCTCTTATTTTTTGATTATCTTTTTTAATTTTTTTTTATGTCTCGTATAGGTAAAAAGCCTGTAGTTCTTTCAAACGGTGTTACAGTTACTGTATCGCCAACAAATGAGCTTGTTGTTAAAGGCCCAAAGGGTTCTTTGAAACAAAATATTGACCGCGATATTATCATTAATATCCAGGACGGCCAGTTAGTTGTAGAACGCCCTACCGACCAGATACGCCACCGTGCGCTTCATGGTTTGTACCGTTCTTTGATTGCTAACATGGTTACAGGTGTAACTGTTGGTTTCAAAAGGGAATTGGAACTGGTAGGTGTGGGTTACCGTGCTGCTGTTGCCGGCAACCAGATTGACCTAGCTTTAGGTTTCTCTCACAACATCATCATGGAATTGCCTGCAGAAATCAAGGCTACTTCTATCGCTGAAAAAGGCCAGAACCCAAGGATTATCCTTGAATCAATCGACAAACAATTATTGGGTGCTGTTGCTGCTAAGCTGCGTAGCCTCCGTAAGCCAGAGCCTTACAAAGGCAAGGGTGTTCGTTACTCTGATGAAATCGTTCGCCGTAAAGCAGGTAAGTCAGCAGGTAAATAATTTAGGTAGGTTACTGGCAGTTTTGCTGAAACAATATTGCCAGCTTCATATAATTTTATATAAAAAAAACTCCGGCAGCCACCCCTTTCGCAAGGGGTGAGCCCGTAAAAAACAAGGTATTATGTCTTTAGATGAAAAAGTGATTCGCCGCCAGAAACTTCGTTGGCGTATACGTGCCAGAGTAACCGGCACAGCAGCTAAGCCAAGGCTTTCTGTATTCCGTAGCAACAGTGATATTTACGCTCAGTTAATTGACGATACAACCGGTACTACATTAGCTTCTGCTAATTCACGTATGAAGGATATCGCATCAGCCAGCGGCACTAAAGTTGAAAAATCAATGATGGTTGGTAAGGCAATAGCACAAAGGGCGTTAGCGCTTGGCCTGCACAATTGCGTATTTGACCGTGGTGGTTATTTGTACCATGGCCGTGTTAAGTCAGTAGCTGACGGTGCACGCGAAGGTGGTTTGAAATTCTAATAAAATAAACAGATTTAGATACTGAATGTGGCGGGATAACTTACACATTTGCTAATAAAAAGAAAATGAAAGGAACATTAAATCGCATAAAAGGGGGAGACCTCGAATTAACTGAAAAGGTAGTAGCTATCAATCGCGTAGTTAAGACTACAAAAGGTGGCCGCGCATTTAGCTTTTCAGCCCTTGTGGTTGTTGGTAACGGCAATGGCGTAGTAGGCCATGGCTTAGGTAAGGCAAAAGAAGTTCAGGAAGCTATTACTAAGGGTATTGATGATGCTAAGAAGAACCTTATAAAAGTTCCGGTTATGCATGGTACTATACCTCACGAGCAATTAGCTAAGGAAGGTGCGGCAAAGGTTTTCATTAAGCCTGCAGCGCATGGTACTGGTGTAATAGCAGGGGGCAGCATGCGTGCTGTACTTGAAGCTGCTGGTATTACCGATATCCTTTCTAAATCTTTAGGTTCTGCTAACCCTCATAACGTGGTTAAAGCTACATTTACTGCTTTAGGTATGTTACGTGAGCCAATACAAGTTGCTAAACAACGCAACATCAGCTTAAAGAAAGTATTTAACGGGTAAACCTCACCCCGGCCCACTCCCAAACGGGAGGGATTAGGTGGAATTTTAATTTTTAAGTTTTGATTTTTAAGTTTTAAGTATATGTCAAAGATAAAAATAACACAGGTGAAAAGCGGCATTGACCGTATGGCAAAGCAGAAGCGTACGCTTGTTGCTTTGGGTATTCGCAAGATGCACCACAGTGTAGAAGTTGAAGGTACTCCACAGATATTGGGTATGGTTCGTGCCGTAAACCATCTCGTGAAAGTAGAACAAGAAGTTAATGGTGCTTATCAGGTGATTGATTTGCCAGCTGTTAATTTTAAAGTTGCCTCAGTATAATATTTTTTTAACCAATTTGCGAGCGGTTTTACATTCCGCGCAAGTTCAAAAATCGTAAGTAATGCAACTGCACAATCTGAAACCTGCAACAGGTTCAACTAAGAAAGTAAAGCGTATAGGCCGTGGTGAAGGTAGCGGCCATGGTGGTACATCTACCCGTGGTAACAAAGGCCAACAGGCCCGTACTGGTGCTCAGGAAAAGAAAGGCCATGAAGGTGGCCAGATGCCAATACAGCGCCGTATGCCTAAGCGTGGTTTCAAAAACCCGTTCCGCGTTGAGTACAAAGTGTTCAACCTTGGCCAGATAGACCTGCTTGTTGAGAAATACAACCTGCCTGAATTTAGCCCTGAAGTATTATACATCAACGGCCTTATTAACCGTACTGACCTTGTGAAAGTATTGGGTAACGGCGAATTGAAAACTACAGTAGCGTTCAAAGTTAACGCTGCAAGTGCCAAAGCAAAGGAAGCAATTGCTGCTGCCGGCGCTAGCATTGAGCTTATTTAATAAGATTTAAAGGCGCATTTTTGGATAAATGCGTCTTTTTTCGTTTATTCGCATTTCATTTTATACTAACAAAACTCCCTGTGAAGAAATTTATAGATAAGCTGAAAAATATCTGGAGCATTGACGAACTTCGTAAACGCATAGTATATACTATAATCCTGGTATTAATTTATCGCGTTGGTTGTTTAATTACCTTGCCAGGTATCAACCCTAAGCTGATTGATGATAGCAACAATGCCGCTGGTGGTGGTTTGTTGGGCATACTTAACATGTTTGCTGGTGGTGCCTTTAACAGGGCATCTATCTTTGCGTTAGGTGTTATGCCGTATATCTCGGCTTCCATCTTTATGCAACTTGCGGGTATTGTTGTACCACAGGTAGCTAAAATGCAAAAAGAGGATAGCGGCCGCCGTAAAATTAACCAGTATACCCGTTACCTTACTGTTATGGTGACTGCTTTGCAGGCTAGTGCTTATGTTACTTACCTGCTCAACACTCAGCCGTACGCTAATGCTATTGCACTTAACTTTAATGGTTTTACTTTCTGGCTTTCTACTGTTATCATCCTTACTGCAGGTACATTGTTTGTAATGTGGATGGGTGAAAAAATCACTGATCGCGGTATTGGTAATGGTACTTCACTTATCATCATGGTGGGTATCCTTGCACGTTTCCCTTCGGCTATTGTTCAGGAGTTTACTGACAAGACTGCAAGTGGTGCTGGTGCGGGTGGTTTACTTATCCTGCTGATAGAAATTGCTATTTTCATTGCTGTTATTATTGGCCTTATTTTGCTTACACAGGGTGTGCGTAAAATACCTCTTAACTATGCCCGCCGCATCATCGGTAGTACCAATGCAGCTAAAGAAGTAAGCGGTAACCGTGATTTCATTCCGTTGAAAGTAAATTCTGCAGGCGTTATGCCTATTATCTTTGCCCAGGCAATGATGTTCATCCCTACTATCTTCCGTGGCTATGCAACCAGCGATGGCGCTGCTGGCTTCCTGAATGCGTTATCTGATAACCATTCATTGTGGTACAACCTGATCTATGCTGTTATGGTAATCGCATTTACTTATTTCTACACTGCGTTGATCTTCAACCCAACTGAAATGGCTGATAACCTGAAGCGTAATAACAGCTTTATCCCTGGTGTTAAACCTGGTGATGATACTGCTAACTACATCGCAACTATCATGGATCGTATCACACTTCCGGGTGCAGTATTCCTTGCACTTGCAGGTATCCTTCCAGGTATCGCTTCATTGGTAGGTGT
>CANBTK010000060.1 GCA_947372365.1 Flavipsychrobacter stenotrophus
CGCAGATGCTGGCTAAAGCAACATTTGAAGAAGTAGAGCCTTTTATAAGGAGCGTAACCTTTGCCAATAATAAAACAAAGCACCTCATAGGCATGGCCAACATGCTTGTAGGTAAATTTAAAGGCGTGGTGCCCGATACTATTGAAGAACTGGTGGAGCTGCCCGGCGTAGGCAGGAAGACAGCCAATGTAATAATATCGGTAGTTTATGGCAAGCCCGGTATGGCGGTTGATACCCATGTATTCCGTGTTTCGGAAAGGATAGGGCTTACTGTAAAAGCTACAACCCCGCTACAGGCAGAGCAGCAATTGGTTGCCAACATACCGGGCGAATTGCTGCCTAGTGCCCACCACTGGCTTATATTGCATGGCCGCTATACCTGCGTAGCCCGTAGCCCAAAGTGCGGCGAATGCGGCCTGAAGCCAGCCTGCAAATTTTACCATACAGATATGCGGCACATATTGGAGCCGGGCACAAAATAAAACCCGGCACATAGCGGCCGGGTTTCAATCAACTATCCTGCAAGAGGTTACGTTAGCTTTGCGGCTTCGTGCCCATTATTGTTTCGATTTCAGCCATAATTTCAGGTGTTAGTTGTGGGTACAATTCCACAGCTTTAAGGTTTTCCAGCAATTGGGTTTCCTTGGTAGCGCCGAGTATTGCGGTTGTTACGTTTGGGTTGTGTATAGCCCATGCAATAGATAAGGTAGAAAGCGTAGTGCTGAGCTCCTTGGCCACCGCCGATAGCTTTTGCACCTTTTCCAGCTTCGCAGGGTCCATTACCCTTTCTTTAAGCCAACTATAATTTTCAAGCGAAAGGCGCGAACCATCGGGTATGCCGGCATTATACTTGCCTGTCAGCAAGCCAGATGCAAGCGGGCTCCATATGGTAGTGCCCATGCCTACGGTATTAAACACCTGCAGGTAGTCGCTTTCCACTTTCTGCCTTTCAAAAAGGTTGTACTGTGGCTGCTCCATCACCGGGCCTATCAGGCGCAGGTCCTTAGCAACAGCATGTGCTTCCAGTATCTCAGCGGCGCTCCACTCGCTGGTGCCCCAGTAGAGTATTTTGCCCTGCTGTATCAGCGTGTTCATAGCCCACACAATTTCCTCCATCGGGGTTTCCGGGTCGGCACGGTGACAAAAGAAAAGGTCAAGGTAATCGAGCTGCATGCGCTGCAAAGCCTGGTGGCAGGCTTCCATCAGGTGCTTACGGCTCAGGCCCTTCTGGTTAGGCTTGTTATTAGCCCCGTACAGGCCAAAGAAAGCCTTACTGGATACACAGTAAGATGTACGGTCCCAGTTTTTCGATTTCAATACACGGCCCATTATTTCCTCCGACTTGCCACCGGCATAAGCCTCGGCATTGTCAAAGAAATTGATGCCATTGTCATAGGCAATGCCCATAAGCTTATCGGCGCTGTTATCGCCTACCTGTTGCGAAAAGGTAACCCAGGACCCATAAGAGAGTACACTAAGTTGCAACCCTGCTTTTCCTAACCTTCTGTATTCCATGTGGTGCGTGTGTTTATTGGCAAAACCTGCAGGCAGCCCTTGCCATTTGTTGTAATACCCTATAAAAGGGTTAAACGAATGTAGGCAAGGCCGGCCACTCTGCTGTTTACAGTTTCCTATCTGGTTATAGCCGCAATTTATATTGTATAAACTACAAGCCCGTCCCTCAGCTTAGGTTCGAACCAGGTACTTTTTGGTGGCATTACATTGCCGCTGTCAGCTACAGTAAACAATTGTTTTATTGAAACCGGGTATATTGAAAATGCTACGGCCATTTCTTTGCTGTCTACCCTTTTTTCAAGTTCTTCCATGCCCCTTATGCCGCCAACAAAATCAATGCGCTTATCTACGCGCTGGTCTTTAATACCCAGCAATTTATCCAGTACATTCTGCGACAAAATGCTCACATCCAGCACCCCTATAGGGTCTTCGGAATAGGTGCCTGGCTTCGAAACCAGTTTGTACCAATCGCCGCCCAGGTACATACCAAACTCATGGGGTGTGGCTGGCTTAAAGGCAGTGCTACCAATTTTAGTGACTGTGAAATCAGTATCCAGCTCGGCTACTAACTGTTCTGGTGTTTTGCCATTCAGGTCTTTTACAACCCTGTTATAATCCTGTATTTCCAGCTGGCTGGCAGGGAAAATGCAGGTAACGAAGTAGTTAAAGTACTCATCGCCGCCAATAGAGTAGCCGTTCTGGCGCATTTCTTTGCACACCTTAGCTGCCGATGCTGCACGGTGGTGGCCATCAGCTATATAAGTACATGGTACATCAATGCTGAAGTTGTGGGTAATGCTGGCCACTTTAGCATAGTTGTCTATTACCCAGAAAATATGCCTTACGCCGTCTTTGCCGGTAAAGTCATACTCAGGGCTGTGGGTTTGCTTCCAGTTGTCAATGATAGATTGTACGCTTTCGCAATCATTATAGGCCAGGAACACAATGCCTGTCTGGGCACCGGTTATGGTTATGTGGTTTATCCTGTCCAGCTCTTTTTCGGGGCGGGTGAATTCGTGCTTCTTGATGATGCCATTGTTGTAGTCATCAATTGATGAGCCGCACACCAGCCCTGTCTGCGAGCGGCCGTTCATTACCAGCTCATAAATGTAGTAGCAAGGCTCTTTATCCTGTACCAGTATTTTGTCTTTTACAAAAGCATCAAGGGTTTCCTTTGCTTTTTCGTAAACCGCAATGCTATGCACATCTGTATTCTCCGGCAAATCAATTTCGGAGCGGGTAACATGGTAGAAATTGTTTTTTTCTTTCCTGAACTCACGGGCCTCAGCCACGCTCACTACATCATACGGAAGGGTTGCTACTTCTGAAGCTAGTTCTTTGTTAGGCCTTAGGCCCATAAACGGGGTAATCTTTGCCATCTATATTTTTTAAGTTTTTCGGTTAATCTTTGGCTTAGCGGTATTTTGTCAACGCCACTAAAAGTGCCAAATTAAACTTTTGTTTCAAATTTATTCATTAAAGCCACAAGTGTTTCTACAGATTCGGCAGGCATAGCATTATACATAGATACCCTGAAGCCGCCTACCGACCTGTGCCCCTCCACGCCCGCAATGCCGTTATCACGGCATAGGGCTGAAAAAGCTTTTTCAATATTGCTGTTGATGCCCGTGAAGCAAACATTCATATGGCTGCGGTGGGCTTTATTGGCAACGTGCGGTATGAAAACTTTGCTTTTGTCGAGCGCACCATAAAGCATTTTAGCTTTAGCGTTGTTTTCTTCTTCAATCGCACTTATCCCCTTTCCCTTTATCCAGCGCAGCATCAACAGCGCCACATAGATGCCCGAAACATTAGCGGTATTGACCACGCTGTTTTCTTTAACATGCGCCCGGTAACTGAATATTGGCGGCAGGTTATCAGCGCTTTTCTTCAGGAAATCTTTGCGCACAACAGCAAGTGCCACACCCGGCGTGCCCAGGTTCTTTTGCGCTGCAGCGTAGAACATAGCATATTTGGTGTAATCGCGCTTGCAGCTAAAAATATCGCTGCTCATATCGCCCACCAAAGGGGCAGGCGTTTTAGGCACTTTATGGTACTGGGTACCATAAATGGTATTGTTAGTAGTTATATGTATATACTTCAAGCCATCAGGTATTTCACTGGGCCATTCGGGTAACTGGTTGTATTTAGTACCCTTTGATGAAGCCAATATGGCTGCCTTGCCATAATAGCCGGCATACTCAATAGCTTCAGCCGCCCAGTGGCCACTATCCATATAGCCCGCACTGTCATTAGCCGATAGGAAATTCATGGGCATCATAGCAAACTGTGCCCTGCCACCGCCATGTACCCACATTACCTCGTAGTCATTACCCAGGTTACAAAGCTCTTTTACCAGTGCCTTGCTTTCTTCAATAATATCAAGGAATTCAGGGCTGCGGTGTGGTAGTTCCAGTATGGAATAGCCTGTATTTTTATAATTCCATACAGCTTTAGATGCTTCACGCAGCACTTCGGGTGGCAGTGTTGCCGGTCCGGCATTGAAATTAATCTTTCCTGTGCTCATCTTCCAGAGTTGTTACGCCGCCGCTAACAGCAAATTTCATGGCTTCGCCTGCGGTCATTTCCTTTACAGGCTTTACAAACTTGTTATCGGTAATAATAACCCAGCCAGATATGGCATAGGCATGGGGCATATATACGGCTACCTTTTCGGGCATGCCCAGGTGTGTCATGTCGCGTTGGGTCAAAAAACCAATGCGCCAGGTTTCGGGGCTAAGGTTTACGCATACCCAAACAGGTTTGTTGAAACGTTTTTTATCGCCCACAAACGAGCTGATGATATCCCTGATAGAGGAATAGATAAACTTGATGCCGGGCGTGTTTTCAAGCACATGGCCAAAAGCATCGAACAGCCAGCGGCCCACAAAAAGGCGGGTGCCCAGGTAACCCAGCATGGTTACAAACGAAATAATAATTACAAAGCCCAGCCCGCGGGGTATTTTAAACGGGAACAGCCCGTCAACGCTCAGTATGCCATCAACGCTGTTAAATACACTATAAAGGATATACCCAGTTATGACAATGGGGCTAAGCAGGATAAGCCCCTGCAGGAATGACCGTAATAATATTGCCGTTAGGCGACGCATATGGCGCAAAGGTATAGAAAAGAGATGTTTCGGTAGTACCTAACCCACACATAGATGAGAAAATTGAGTTAAAGAATTAGCCAAAGTGATAACTTGCGGCTGTAACCGGATAAAAAAGGAAATTACTCGTGACAGGGAAAATACATATAAGGGAGGCCGGGGTTGCCGATGCACATGTAATTACCACCTTGGGCATTACTACATTTACCGAAACATTCGCCGCCGATAATAAGAAGGAGGACATGGATAAATACCTGCGGGAAGAGATGAGCCTGGAGTGCCTCGCTGCCGAACTGGCCGACAAAAGCAATACATTTTACCTGGCTTTTTACGATGGTGCCGAAGCTGGCTTTGCCAAAGTGCGGGCAACTAAAATATCCCCGCAACTTGCAGGGCAAAATGCCCTTGAAATAGAAAGGCTATATGTTTTGCAACAGCACCATGGCCATAAAATAGGGGCGGCACTAATGGGGCAATGCCTGCAACACGCCGGGGAGCTGGGCTGTAGCACAGCTTGGCTGGGCGTATGGGAGCATAACCGCAAAGCAATAGCATTTTACCAGCGCTGGGGCTTTGAGCCATTTGGCTCCCACATCTTCCGCCTTGGCGATGACGAGCAAACCGATATGCTGATGAAAAAGGCGCTGGGGTAGGCCGGTGGTTAAAATAGCCGCTTGTTCTTTTTGATAGAAGCAATATACTCTTCCATATCTTTCGATGGCTTCAGCCATAAAAGCATTAATAAATACACAACAACGATTAAACTGCTGCGGATGGTTACATCTAAAAAAGAGTGGATGTAAATATGGTGCCCACGATTAAACAGATAGGGGAAATAGTAGCCAACCACCAATGCAGGTAACCCGGCTAACAATACCAAAATAGAGTTTTTAGAAAAAGGCTGCAGGTGTAGTTTTTTCCATACAAAAAAGAACTTGGCAATGTTGAAAGACATGAGGGAAATAGCATTTGCCCAAGCTGCGCCGTAAATGCCAATCCGGGGTATCAAAAGGTAGTTCAGCAATAACATTACGAACACGAGCGCAATGGACATGTAAAAGTTGAAGCGGTAGAAGTTGGATATGGAAAGCACCTGGCCATTCATGCCCGTAGCCATGTCGGTAAATGAGCCAACAATCAATATTGCTACCAAAACGTTGATTACTTCATAGCCTGATGGCATAAGGGCTGTTGCATTGTGGATATTGCAGATTACGATAATTGCCATAAATGTAGCCCCGACAAGAATGTTGAGCGATGACCTTGTGAAAAGGTCCTGGACTTTGGCCAAATCATTGTCTTTGAATGCAGCAGCTAAAACAGGGAAAGTTGCCGAAATCATGGCTTTGTAAGGCATTTGCAATAGAGATATGAAAAATATTGCATTGGTATATATCGCAACTGAAGCAAATCCATTCTTGTCAAGTTTCTGAAGCATAAGCGTATCCAGAAAACCTATGAGGGTTAATGACACACTTAAAAGCGAATGATACCAGGTAAACTTAGCAACATCAATAACCTCGGCCCTGCTAAGTGCTTTATAATTCAGTGAAAAAGCAAAAGCTTTTGTGCGCAGCGAAAAGAACAAGTAAACAAAAATCGGCACCAGGTAGGTAAGCACCATACCGGCTATAAAAAAATCGAAGTTGATGATACCGAACCCGTAAAGAAGGATAATAATAATATTGCAGGCTCTTAAGATAACCTCCCTTACAAAAGAAGATAATGCGACAATTACCTGCGATACCAGGTATTGCTCCAGCAGTACCTGGTACATCATTAATATGGCGAAAACCGGTAGCCAGATAAAATAACGTGCGACAAGGGCGAAGTCCTTGGGTTGAAAAAGGTGTGTAATGAACTGGTCTTTAAACAAAAAGTATAATGCTGTGGATATGGTAATTACCACAAAAGGAATGATGAGGCAACCAGCAATTAATAGCCCTCGTTTTGATTTGCTGTCGGCATATTTATGCATGTATACCGCAATGGTATTTTGCAAGCCCAGAAGAAGAAGCTGGGTTGCTACAACACTATTATTTGTAAGGGCACGCAAAAAGCCAAGTTCCTGCCTGCCCAGGTAGTTGGTAGAAAGCCATATTATTAACGCACCAAGCAGTGCGCCCAGAAAGATGACTATAGTTGTTTTAACTGATTGCCTGAAGACAATACCCATGCGCGCAAAGTTAACCTCAGAAAAACTATATCTAGGGTTTATTGTGGAATTTTATACTTTTGAAAACGGTTTGGTTATTATAAAATTCTACAATGACATCGAAAATTAGCAGAATATTACGGAAGTTGAAAACATTCAAACCCGTAATGACAGGTATGGGAAATGTATCTTTTTCCCAGTTTGGCGAAGATATTATTATGCATAAAATGCTTACGAGGTATAATGTTACAAATATTAGCTATTTCGATATAGGGGCCAACCATCCGGTAATGGGAAGCAATACTTACTATTTTTATACAAGGGGTTATAGGGGAGTGCTCATAGAACCGAATTTATCGTTATGTAACCAGATAAAAAATACAAGGCCTAACGACAAATGCCTGAATTTTGGTATTAGCAACGGTAACCAGACTGAAGCGGACTACTACATGTTTTCTGAAGAGAACTGCGGTATGAACACGTTCTCAAAAGAAGAGGCTGCCAACTATGAAAAGGAGGGCTTCCCGGTAAAACAGGTAATAAAATTGCCACTAAAGGACATTAATGAAGTAATAGCACAAAATTTTACTGAGCCTCCAACTATCCTTTCTTTAGATGTAGAGGGGTTAGACGAAGCAATCTTAACTAAAATGGATTTTGAAAAGTGCCACCCGTTATTGATTTGTGTAGAAACGGTCATTTTCAATAAGGACAGGGAATTTGTAAAAAGGAAGAGCATTATAGACCTATTAGCAACAAAGGGTTATTTTGTTTATGCAGATACTCACGTAAATACTATTTTTTGTTCCCGCAGGTTATTTGATAAGCTTATTAACCAGGCAAGTGCCTAAATGCCGGCCCGGCGGTAAATGAACAGTAGAATCGGGAATGGCCTATATTTGTATCAAATTTAAAGGTTAATGAAGAAAGCCCTAATAACAGGAATTACAGGACAGGATGGTGCCTACCTCGCAGAACTTTTGCTTGAAAAAGGTTACGAGGTATACGGCATTAAACGCCGCACGTCGTTAATTAATACGGCCAGGATAGACCATTTGTATAAAGATGTGCATGACCAGGACCTGAAGTTCAAGTTGTATTATGGCGACCTGACTGACTCAACCAATATAATACGCATCATACAGGAAGTGCAGCCCGACGAGATTTACAACCTGGGTGCAATGAGCCATGTTCAGGT
>CANBTK010000061.1 GCA_947372365.1 Flavipsychrobacter stenotrophus
GTGTTAACTTAGGGCGCGTAAAATTCAAATCATCGGCTGAATTGATTGGCACCAAATGCATATGAGCGTGTGGCACTTCCAGCCCAACTACGCTAATACCGCACCTATTACATGGAAATGCGCTTTCAATAGCCTTAGCAATTGGCTTAGCAAAAACAAGCCATTCGGCAAGTATGCTATCGCTTAAGTCAAAAAATTTATCAACTTCCTGCTTAGGCACAACCAGCACATGGCCTTCTGCCAATGGGGCAATGTCTAAGAAAGCTATGAATGACTCATCTTCCAGAATCTTATAACATGGTATATCGCCAGCAATAATTTTTGAGAATATACTTGCCATAACTACGCTGATATGCCGTCAACCTGAAACTTAAATGTGCCGCTAGGTGCACTCACTTCGGCTATTTCGCCAATTGCTTTACCTAAGAGCCCTTTGCCAATTGGGGATGTTACTGATATTTTACCCATCTTGAGGTCGGCTTCATTTTCCGAAACAATCTGGTAAACAACTGTTTTCTTACTGGCAAGGTTAGTTACTGTTACCTTGCTTAATATTGACACTTTACTTGTATCTATGTCCTTAATATCTAAAACCCTCGCATTAATAATAATCTGCTCAAGGTGAGCCACACGCGCCTCGTGATGCCCTTGCGCTTCCTTAGCTGCATCATATTCGGCATTCTCCTTTAAGTCACCCTTTTCGCGGGCTTCTGCAATCTGGCGGGCAATTTCAGCACGCCCAGTGCTTTTAAGCTTGCTTAACTCTTCCCTCATTTGAGCTAAAGACTCCTTAGTCAAATAATTTATTTCAGACATTGTTCAATAGTTTACTGATTTTAAAAAAAATCAACGCTCCTGTCGTGAAACAGAAGCGTTGCGAACCAAAGTTACAAAATAAATTGTTATTGATTAACAAAAAAGTAATCAAATTATTCAGAAGACTTGCTTTTTGAACTGCGTGTAAACCTCACAGAGAACATATGCACTCCGTTAGCCGGGCGCTGTGTAGGCCTGAAAGAATAATCGAAAGCAAGCGTAGGGCCATCAACACCAATCCTTGTCTGTACAGTAGCACCAGCGGCAAAACCAGTGTACATAGTGGTAGTAGTAGTTATGTCGGTAATGCCTTTTTCATACCTATAAGCTGCCCTCAAAGAAAACATATCCTTAAATGTATACTCAGCACCAGCGCCCAGATAGTCATTAATGAATGAGTTAGAAGTAAAGTCGCCCATTATAGTCAACTTGTGCTTAGGCATAGAAGTAGCAGTAGCTAAATGGTGCTCGTCAAGGTAGAAATCGTAAGACGCACCAATATTGAGGTAAGTAGGCAAACTGAATTTCTCAGAAGGGGTTAACAGCGTAGCTGAGTATTCCGGAGTAGATTGGGTTTGTTTACCAGATACTGCAAAACCAGAGCCAGTGAACCTCATATTCGTACCCAGGTTGCGTAAAGTAACGCCCAAATGAAAATTATCTTTCTTACCTGTAATGTACTGAATACCGCCTTCAAAAGCCAGGCCAAGTGCGTTTACGTTGCTGATTTGCTCAGAAACATAGGTAAGCGCAGCACCAGCATTAACGTGCGTTGAGAACTGGCGGGCGAAGCCTACCTGCACGTTTAACAATTGCGGGTGGAAGGTACCATAGCCATCAGGGTTGTAATAGTCGGTAGTCGTGATGTCGCCGAAACTCATTGACATAACATTTATACCTATAACTGAAGATGAACCTACCGGCTGTGCAATAGCCAGGTTATTAATATTGATGCCAGTGCTGGAAAGGTAGGCGCCATGTGACACGCCAATTTCCATAGCGGTATCCATAGCCAAACCGGCGATATTATTCTTCATTGCTTCAATACCAGTAACGTACGCAGTATTTTGGCCAAAGAGGCCGGTAGAGCGTGCCCAAGGGTTTATCAGCATTTCAGAAGCACCTGATTGGCCAATACGGTCCTTATTTCCAGCAAATGAATTAACGGAAAGGCTTACGGCACAAAGCGCGATTAAAGCACTATTTGAAAATTTTTTCATAATTATATACTTGAAAAATTTTATTTAAGCTTGCCGGCAGCGAACTGCCGGCAAGTAAAATGTGATTAATAACTTGTGGCATCAATAGGGCGGGTAGCTCCGAACCATTTCAGGACGGTTTCACCAATCCCCTCAGCCTTAACATGCATCAGGTACATACCGCTGGCAATAGGTAAACCTGCTGCATTGCGTATATCCCAATCAATGTAAGAAGTGTTAGGGTCGCTCTTAGACAACTGGCGTACCAGGGTACCGTCTATAGCATAGATAGTAACTGTAGCATTAGCTGGCAAGTTGATAATCTTCACCTTGGTATCGTAGCGGCTCGCTTCATAACCAGAGTAACCATAATATGGGTTTGGCACAGGCTTAATCCTGTCTAACAATGCCTTCTTATCAGAGTTATCGTTAAGTGCAGTAGGCGCATAATCCTTAGTACTGAAAGTATAGTACGGGAACGCTGCTTTACCAGGAACTACGTTAATGAGGTCAGAAGACGTGGTATCAGATGCCGCGAAAGGCGCATATGGGCGCTTAACCCTGAACCTGAGCGTAGTAGTTGTAGGGATAATACCATCAGCCAAAGAAAGTAACTTCGAAGATGGGTTAAGTGTAGGAAGGCCTACCCACCTCATATCGCTGTAAGCAGTACTCAAATTGGCTTGTGTACCAGTTTTAACGAGGTTGATGAACGCTTTACATTGGTCATACTTAGAGCCTAAGATATAAATTGCGTGTTTACCACCAAATGCAATAGAACCATCAAATGGGTTGAACAACCTGGAATCAGGATACCATGCCATAGATGTTGCCTGGCCAGAAAGGTAAGAATCTTCGCCAAAAACAATGTTTAACCTGCGGCCAGTAACCTGGTCAACTGCATAGCCCGGGAACCAAGAAGTACCGTTTTCAGTAACCAAAGTAGAGTATATTGGCGTGCCATCAGCATTACAGTTACCAGTCCAACCAGCATGTTTCCTTAAGTTGAATTTAGGTGCACCACCCTGCGCAAGGGTTGTATCTTCCTGCATCTCTATTACTGCACATTTAGTCCACTTGGTTTTGTCCTTAGTAAGTACAACGTTAACATCATTGAGGTTAATCATGCTTACTGTTTTCTGGAATAATTTGTCGTATGCAAATTCAAAACCGCATTGTGTACCGCTGCCCTTATGGCCATTAATCCAATAAGCTGCGAGATAGTATGGAGCCCAAGAGTTTTTAGCAGGTGTAAAGTTGGCAAGCATGTTGATGTATGCAAGCATAGTATCCAGCTTCCTGTCATCGTTAAAATTACATGGGCTTTTCAGCGGATCAGCTGGTGGTGTAAATTTCTGATTGTTACCAGACCTGTACCAGTTAGCAAAGTTACTATCCGCCTGGTCTGTAACACCCCACAACCAAGGCTGTGATGGGTCATCAAATGTAATTTTAGAATCAATATAGCCGTTTCCGTTATTCTGCTCAATACCTGGCGCTTTCACCTGGTTCATGCTTACTGACAAACCATATTTTTCGATGATTTGCTCATTTAGCAAATGCAGGTCCCTTTCGCTATATATTGTTTCAACAACATTGCTGCCATTCTTCGCAGTAAGTGTCCAGCCTGCAGTAGTATCAACGGTACCAGCAAACAAAGCATTGGCACCTGGGTAAACATTACCCTTGATTTGGAAAACCCAATCATAAGCAGGCACTTTCACAGGGTCAATAACTTTGATGTTAATTGGGCCTTGGCCAATTTTATAGCTTACTATACCTGCAGAATCATTTTGCAGAATTTCGCTTGTAGAGGCATCGCTCAACTCAACAAAATTACCACCGTTACCTACACCTTCAACACGTGTAATTACGATACCTGAACCGTAATCTGTGTTAAGGATAGTACCCATAGCACCGTTTGAAGGGTTAGGCATCCCGTCAACAACAGGGATATTGATACCACCAGCACCATGCGCACTACCGATATAAGCCAATTCTTGTGTGTTGTTATATTTGTTAGGGTTAAACTGAGCAAAGTTGTTGTAAGCGTATGCAATAGCTACGAAGTAGTAATTATGATAGTTAACCAAAGACTTATCAGAACTTGGGGAGAATTGGTCTTGTGATATTACGAAGCTATGTTTGATACCACTGTCTTTACCATCAATTTTGATTGAAGGAATCCATGTAGAATCGCTCACTGCAGTATTCTTGGTATAGTTAACAATCTTCTTAACGCCATTTTGTATATCGCACTGAAACACTTCGTAAGCCTTGGTATTATCAACCTGGCCAGTAACCGGGTCAAAAATTTCAGCAGAAGTAATCTGGCTGTTAGCTAACTGGAATACACGGTAGCCTTCAAAACGGTAAAGTGTATCTGTTGTGTTGTCTTGTGACTTAGCCTTAGTAACTAACTGGTGGTAACGAAGAGAATCATTATATGCATTATCAGTACGGCCATAGCTTTCAGCGTAGTTATTGCTACCATAGTCGTTAACCATGTAGAACACCAGCTTCCTATCTAATTCCCTAACTACCAGCCTTGGAGCTTCAGGGCCCTCAACTGTCTTAAACCCAGCTTCAAACAAACCCTGTGCATTATCATCAATACTCTTGATAGTTTTGAAGTCTGTATTAGGGCAGCCGCCAACGCCAGAAGCCCAAACGCAACCAAATGTGATATCATTAGCAGCACCAGGCAACAACTGGAATGGGCCAGATGAGAATATGAAACGCCTGTCACCTGGAGGGTTACCGCAGGTACACTCAGACCATGAAGTCTTGTCGCCCGGGTCTCCGTTAAATACGAAATTAGATATAGAACCGCTACCATAACCTTTAGAGTTAATATTTGGGCCCTGAAAGTCATTCGTGAAGCGGTCACCATTCCTGATAGAACCGGTCATGTAGTTGTATATCTGGATACCGTTTGAAGGGTTACCAATTACGCTAAAGTCATTGTTATAGTACGTAAAATTGGTCATCTTTAATGTTTCGGTCGTATCTGCTTTACCCGCGCGGTGCTTTATCCTTTTAGGCCCCTGGAAGAAGTCAACACCAATTTGCGGAGGGTTAGCGCCATAGCTGTTTACAGGGTAACCAGCTTCAGTACCATCAGCAGTAGTACCATTATACATAATGCCTAAACCACGGGCTGTATCACAACCAATGAAGTCATCATGGTAATAACCCAGGTCACAGTCATCCCATACAGCAATGTAAGTACTGTCAATGGTTAACGCACCACGGTTTATTACACGGTAATTGTAGAACGATGAGTTATTCAGGAAGTCCTGCGTAGCATACGCAAATGCAGAGTTCTGAACCTCAATGCCCATAGCGGCAGTCTGAGTCTGCTGTTTTACGTTACCGGCATCATTTACAACCCACCAAATGAACTGGTCACCTGAAATCTGAGGGTATTCACCAGATTGTGGCTGGTAGTAGCCATCGTTATTCAAATCCACAAACGGAGCGTAAGTGTTCCTGTCATCCAAAGATAATGCTGTACCCGTTGCGCCTTTAGTATTAGCGCCATTACCCCTTGCTGGCCAACCTACGATTGTTTCATATGCGGAGCCACTAACGTCCTGGCCAGCCTTTGAAAGCTCAATGAATTTGTTGATTGTTGATTTATCCACTTTCCAGAACCTATCCCAGTTGGCACAAACGTCAGCAGTAATTTTGCCATTAACGTCCAGTGCACCTGGCCAATAGTCATTACCATCCTGGCGGTAAGTCTGGGCTGCAACTTTAAGCTGTCCTTGTTTATCATAGCCACCTATCCAGCAGGAAGCTGCAAACTGCGAGCTTTTTCCTGAACCTTTCGGTACTTCGTAAGCTGCAACTTCCAGGCCGATATTCCACCACATATCGCCACCAGTCATTAAGCGGGCACGTACGTTGTTAATATCAAGGTCAATAGCAGATACAGCAGGCTGGCAACCAGTAACTGTAGTTTTAAGTGCATCCTTATGAGCAGAGGTAACCACATTTTCACGGGCCATCAGCTGCCCCGCAAAACCTGCAATACCAATCATAGTAAGGGCTCCGGCAAATCGTATTCTATTTGAGAAATTCATAACTTAGTAAAGTTATATTGAGAAAATATTATTAAAAATTGTATTCCAAACCAAAATTGATAGTGCGGGCATAGTTAAGTTTGCCTGGGTCGCTGCTGTTATTAGAAATCTTGTACAGGTCGGTGTAAGACTGTGGGTTAACCTGCACAGGGATAGCCTGCCTGCCAAAAGAAGATGAAAGGTAACCATTGTCATCAGCACGGCCAGTATAACCATAAACGCTAAGTATTTCGCGAGTGTTCAACAGGTTCTGGAAATAGATGAAAGCAGACAGCTTCTGAACTTTTTTAGCTTTTACACCAACCGGTGCGTCTTTAGCATTTTTGCCAAAAGTAAACGCGAAGTCCTTGTTAATGCGCATGTCCACGCCGAAGTGCCATGGTAAACGGTTACCACCGATGCTACCCAGGATAGTGTTGCCGGTTGCAGCTACAAGCCTAGTCCATGGCTCACCGCTCCTTGTCCTTGCAATGAAGTTAACACCTGCATTCTGGAAGATGTGCTTGCCTTTAACAACCGGGCCTTCGTTTTCGTTATACCTGTAATCAAGGTTGGCAACTAACTGATGGCGGGAATCAACGTCAAGCGGAAGTACGAAACGTAAGTTAGGTAAGCCTGCTTCGATGAAGCTCTGCAATAAACCTTGTGGCTGAACCTGTGCACTGCTACCACCGTTATTTGAGTTGAATGATGAACCAGTACCTTCAGCAAATGTCAAAGTGTACGCAATGCTCATACTCAGGTTATTGGTAGCCCTCATCTCGTAGTAAGCTTTCAGGCCCTTTGTTGTAGAGAAGTCACGGTTGCCGTAAGTGTAATAAGTTGTTGGGTAAGCATACAAGTATGGGGTTACAGTAATCATGTCTTTACGTTCTTTGTAGAAGCCATTGATTTTAAGTACTGCCTTCCTGCCTATTACCTGGTCGAAGCCAAGCTCATAGTCATATGTTTTCTGAGAACGCAGGTTAGCGTTGCTGATGATAGAGCTTGAGTTTGAAGTAAGTGTATAATAGTCATATGCTGTTGCATTGCCTATGCTGCTTGGGTAAGGGCGCTGTACATAGATATCGTAGTGTGCAGAGAATTTAGAGAATTCAGATATAGGGAAGCTGATTTGTATACGTGGCTGTAAAGTAACCTGTGGGTTGTAATCGGTAAATGACAGGTTCGGGTTAAAGCCGGTATCAGTTATTTTCAACTTCTTAGGGTCTGACAACAATGGCTGAGGGTCACGGCCGCCTGATTCCAATTTCAGTGTCGCTGGGTTAGCAATAGCATTACCTGCTGCATCATACCAATTGTTGCCTTCGCGGTAACCAATAACTTTTGCGCTTGAAGAGTTGTTGTCATCAACATACACTACCGCATCGCCGCTTAAGTTTGTTGGGTGATGGCCGTTAGGGTTTTTACCAGCGATATCGCCAGCCTGGCTGATTGTTTTAGTGCCATACAATGAATATGGGTCTTTCAACACTTTTGTATTAGCCGAATACCTTTCAACCCTTAAACCGATGTTGAATAAGATATTCTTTACTTCAAACTTATCTAACAAATAACCAGCTATGTAGTTAGGGCTGAACGCGCCTATTGGGCGGGTATAGTTACCGTTAGCATCTTTTGCTGTCCAGAAATCGTTGAAGTTTACTGTTCCGCTCTGGTTTTTGCCATCGTAAGTATAACCATAGTAGTTAACAAATGACTTACCGCTGTTCAATAACTCGTCAGCTGAGAACATGCTTAAAGAGAAGGTAGATGGGTCCAGTTCATCAATATTGATGTTTTCGGTAGCGCCCTTGCCCAGTTTCTTCCTCAGGTTAATATCGAAAGGAGTTGGTGCAACGTTTTTGTAGTTATAGAAAATAGTATCGTGTGG
>CANBTK010000062.1 GCA_947372365.1 Flavipsychrobacter stenotrophus
GGGAAGAATATAGCCAGCGGGATGCCGGGAAAGCCGCCACCTGTGCCTATGTCAACGACTTCAGTGCCATCGTCAAAATTGCACATGGCTGCAATAGCCAGCGAATGCAGCACATGCTTCTCGTATAGGCGGTCAATGTCCTTCCTCGAAATTACATTTATCTGCTCGTTCCAGGCAGTATAAAGGGCTTCTAGCTGGCGGAACTGGCCCAGCTGCTCTTCAGTAAAATCGGCAAAGTATTTAAGTATTATGTCCAATGTTGTTTATTTTTCAGGATTATGTACGGCGAAAAGGCAATATTAAAGATCATCCAGCCAATATCAAAAAATGGCAGCAGCCCGATAAGGCTTTTTTCTTTTAGGCGCATGGCTGCGGTTGCCCATATCAGCCAGTAAATGCAGCAGCGGGCAGCCATAATGCAGGCTGCTGGCAGGCAATATCCGGTAAATAGCAAGGCAATAAAATAAACCCACACTGCCGCATGTGTAAACCCATAGGTGGACAGCCAGTATTTTACGCTTATGTTGTAGCTTTTGCCATCGGTGAGGTGGCGCTGCTTTTGTTTTATCCATTCCCTTGAGCTGGTTGGCGCATGGGTATAGGTAAAGGCTTCAGGGGTATTCACCATAGCATAATTGGAAGGGGTGCCGCACAGGTTCACCAGCAGGTCATCGTCGCCTGATGCCGATACATTCCAGGTGGCCGATTTTTCAGCTTTTTGCAAAACAGCCTTTGTGCATGCCATGTTGCGGCCTACGGCCAGGTAGGGCTTGCCTGCAAGGGCATAAGTGCTGCCCTGCACAAATGAGTTAACGGTTTCCCACCTTATAAATGCATTGAGGAGGCCATGGCCTTTATAGTAGGCGCCAAAGCCAGCCACTATTTCCTTGCCCGCAGCCAATGGTGCTGCCATATTGGCCAGCCACATATTGCTTGCCGGGCAGCAGTCGGCATCAGTGAGCAGCAGCCATTCGTTGGTTGCACTGGCTGCGCCAAGGCTCAGGGCGTGTTTTTTGCCCTTTAAAACCCTTGGGGTTGCTGCGGTAACAGTTATCGTTTTAAGGTGGCCATATTGCTGGTGTAGTTTACTTAAAACAACTTCGGTGCCGTCAGTAGAGCAATCGTTAACCACAATTACTTCAAATAGCGGCCCGCCGCCCGGGCTTTCATATTTCTGAGCGAGTATAAGTGGCAGGTTTTGTTCCAGGTTGGCGGCTTCGTTCCTGGCACAGATAATGATGCTCACTGGTTTCCTTTCATTAGTTGCAGCTTGCTGTTGCTCGTGTTTGTAAAAAAGTAAGCGGGCATAAAAATATAGGGCATAGGCAAACTGTACGGCCGCCCATACTACAAAAGCCCAGAAGATAATTGTGGTTATTATTGCCAAATGCGGAAACGGTAATTGTTAAATGCTGCCCCAAAAGTATTGAATAAGTGTGACTGCGAGGGTATTGGGTTTACATGTTCCCGGCAACTTGCAGAAACAAGTTGCTGACTGCCGCATGCCCACAATACAACAGCCACACTTTTGGGTGTGGCTGTTGTTTATAAATGCAGTGGGGTATTTTAGTTTTTTACAACAAAATGGAATACCTGGTTGCCGTTGCCATCTTGTATCGTCAGCAGGTACATGCCATCGGGTATGGGCTTGCCGGGTTGCACCAGCGCGCCAACTTTGCCGTTATTCACCGGGGCTTTGCCCTGGTATATTATTTTGCCCAGCATGTCAGTAATAGTGTACTCAAGCGGCTTGCCGTTGCTGGCTGGCACCTCTCCTACAAGTGTAAACGTGCCTGTGTTTGGGTTAGGCTGTATTTTAAAATTGCCGCCGGAGTGGCCTACATTATTAACGCCCAGGTGCCCTACGCTTATTACCACTACATTGCTGGTATCATGGTCAGGCACCACGCATGGCGCGTTGCTGTACATTACGCAGTAAAGGGTATCATTGGTATACACTTCGTCGGTATAATAGTCATCGGTAGCCCCAGCTATTGGTAAGCCGTTTTTATACCACTGGAAGGTAGGGTGGGTGCCCTGGTAGGTCAATTCAGAAAACAGTGTCACCCATTCGCCCCAGTACCTGATTGTGGTATCGTGCGACGCCAGCAATGTGATAAGTGGTGGGTAGCTGATATTGACCACCATCGCTTTTGAAGCTGAAATACTATCGGGTGTGGCGCAGACTGCATTGCTTACCAGCACGCAGGTAATAATATCGCCGACCGATGGAGTGTAGGTAAATGTAAGCCCGGTGTCAATAAGCGTACCAAACCTGTACCAGTGGTACTTGGGGTTTGTACCGCCGTTAGTTGGGTGGGCTGTAATACTTACTGGCTGGCCAGCGCACAGGGTGTCGCCCGTACTCGTTAAGGCTACCGATGGCACAACAACAGGCCTCACCACCATGCGTATGGTGTCAGACACCGCAATTATAAAGCCGCCGTTGGCAGTATCTATCATGCTGCAGGTAATCACATCGCCATTATGTACCGAGTCGGAATAATAACTTGGGCTGTTGGCGCCAACTACTACGCCATTAAGCCTCCATTTGAAGAACGACAGATAGTGCTTTCCAGCCATTTCGTGGGCGGTATAGGTGACATGTGAATAGCCGCAAACGGTATCGCCGGGGTTGGCGGTAAGGTGCAGGGTATCCACTTTAAATACTTCGCGTATCCTGTGGCCATTGTTAGACGATGCCTGGCCTTTATCAGCAATAAACATATTGCCAAACCTGTCCCAGCACACATCAGCCGGAAATGCAAATACTGCTGCCGTAGCCGGGCCTCCATCGCCCGAAAAGCCCCCGCTGCTGCTGGCGCCTACAATAGTGGAGATAATGCCAGTTGATACGTTTACCCTACGGATACGGTTGTTATTCTGGTCTACAATAACAATATTGCCCTGTGGGTCTACCCTTACTGCATTAGGCCCGCTGAGCTTGCATGCAGTAGCCTGCCCACCATCGCCTGAAAAGCCTGATGCGGCACTGGAACTGCCTGCGAAACGCGATATGAGGCCTGTTGTAGCTGATACCTTGCGCACTACATGGTTGTTTTTGTCGGCAAAATAAATGTTGCCTGCGTTATCTACGCACACACCCACTGCGCCATCGAGCGTTGCACTGGTTGCTGCCCCGCCATCGCCGGCAAAGCCCACTGTGCCGTTGCCGGCAACTGTGCTTATAATGCCTGCTGTGTTCACTTTGCGCACCCGGGTATTGCCATCTGCAATAAACATATTGCCATGGGTATCAAACGCAATGCCGGCTGCGCCAATTTTTGCTGCAAGGGCAGATATTCCATCTCCATTAAAATAGCCTGTAGTATGGTTGCCGGCAACAGTGGTGATGGTGTCCGTCCGGTCAATTTTGCGTATTACATAATTGGCAGCATCAGCAATATATACGTTGTCGAGCGAATCTAATGCCAGCGAAAAAGGCGAAGATATTATTGCTGCGGTTGATGGGCCGTAGTCGCCACCGTAGCCCGGGGAGCCATTGCCTGCATAGGTGCTTATCATCCCCCTGGGGGTTATTTTACGTACGTTATTGAAATAGTTGTCGCAGCTATACACATAGCCGGAATCGTCAACCGCCACGCTGTACACATTGCCCAGCCCTGCCAGTATTGCTTCGGCTCCTTCGCCCGAATAGGCTTGTGCGCCATTGCCTGCTATTGTCCTTACAATTGTTTGGGCTGAAACATCGTAGCTTATAAATGAAACTATTGCTAAAAAGAGGGTTTTTACAAGATGTTTTTTCATAATTAGACTATGTGTGCCGGAAGTTAATGAGATATAACAAAATTAAGTTTTTTTTTGGTTCTTTAACCAGATAGCGTAAGAATATGGCCAAATTATAGCCCTGCCAGCTACCTGTTAGAGGTTGCAACACATAAAAAAGCCTTCCGGTTGCCATAATGGCTTGGGAAGGCTTTTTCGAACGAGGGTTGCACTATTATTTTTCTATCACAAAATGCAGCGTATTGTTGCCCGCACCGTATTTAATGTTAAGTAGGTAAAGGCCATTTGAAAGGCTGTTATCAAGGCTTATTTTGCTGTTGATTTTTCCGTTTATTACCGGTACGCCAGCTTCGTAAACGATTTTGCCCAGCATATCTGTAACAATTACCTGCGCGCTGTTATCGGCAGTTTCAATGGATGCGCCCCTTATTACAAAAACACCGTTGTTAGGGTTAGGCTGTATGTCAAATGCAGCGTTGGCGTGGTTTACATTGGTAACACCTACATTGGTAATGGTTATGTGGCTTACATTGCTGGTATCGAAAGGAGGGTTAGCGCAGATGGCATTGCTGATGAGCACACAGCTTACAAGGTCGCTGTTGTGCAGGGTGTCAGTTACATAGGTAGTACCGGTAACGCCTGCCACTACGCTGCCATTAAGCAGCCAAATATACACCGGGCTTGAACCGCCATTTACAGCAGTAGCAGTAAAGGTTACTGGCGTAAAGTAAGCGATTGATGTACCAGGCGTTGCAGCAACAGTAACGGTAGGCGTTACTGAAGGTATAACGAATATGGCAATGTTATTGCTTATTGCAGTATCGGGGCTTGCGCAAGGGTGGCTGCTGTGTAGCACACACTTAATGTTATCGCCCATAGCAGGGCCATAAGTATAAGTACTGCCGGTACCCATGAATGTACCATTTACATACCAGTTATAGACGGGGGAGTAACCGCCGTTTATAGCAGTTGGGGTAAATGTTACAGGTACACCAGAGCAAACAGTATCGCTTGGAGTCGCTATTGAAACTGATGGCGTAACGAAAGATGATACAGAAACAGTAATAGAGTTGCTGGTAGCAGAGTCAGGCGTTGCGCAAGACGAGTTGCTGTGCAGTACACATTTTACTATGTCGCCCGCAGCTGGCATGTAAGAATAGGTGCCCGACGTGCCGCTGAGTACGCCGTTTACAAACCATTTAAAGCTTGGCGAAGTACCACCAATAGTAACGCTTGGCGTGAACGATATAGAACCGCCTACGCACACTGTGTCGCCGGGGGTCGCCGCAATAGTAACCGTAGGTGCCGCAATAGGGCTCACCGTCATTGTAATAGGCGTGATGAACGCACTGTCGGTAGTGCGGCAAGGCGAGTTGCTGGTAAACTTACAGGTAACAATATCTCCGTTAACAGGAATGTAAGCGTAAGTAGCTGAAGTACCTGCATTAACACCGTTAACCCTCCATTGGTAGGTAGGTGCTGAGCCACCGTTTACGCCTGTAGCGGTGAAGGTAACTGTAGTGCCTACGCAAACCGATGTGCTCGGGCTTACTGATGCGGTTACTGATGGGGTAACAACTGTATTTACAACCAGTACGTGTGGCGTACTGAGTGCGCTATCGGGCACAGCGCACGGGTTGCTGCTGGTAAGCCTGCAAACAATAATATCGCCTGCTGCCGGGGTGTAGGTATAAGTAGCATTAGTAGCGCCAGCAATGTAAGTGCCGGTACCAGCATTAAGCCACTGGTATGCCGGCGATGTGCCGCCGTTAACCGGGGTAGCTGTGAAAGTTAAAGATGTGCCGCTGCAAACTGTATCGCCAGGGGCAACAGCTACACTAACTGAAGGCGTAACCACAGGGTTCACCACCATAATAGTTAAGCCGCTCATAACTGTTGTAGTGCTTGCACAAGGTGCATTGCTGGTTAATTTACAGGTAATGGTATCGCCATTAACCGGAACGGTTGCGTAGCTGCTGCCTGAGCCTGCAACCACACCGTTTTTATACCATACATAAGTTGGTGCTGAGCCACCTGATACTGGCACGGCGGTAAATGTAACTGTTGTACCTGCACAAACTGCGCCCGACGGGCTGGCAGAAACGCCTACCGAAGGCGTTACGATTGGGTTAACAATGATTGACATAGAAGCACTGTTCACCGTATCGGTAGTATTGCAATGCGCATTGCTGATAAGTGTACAATAATAAACGTCGGTGCTGGTTGGGGTATCAGTATAGGTAGCGCCTGTTGCTACGTAAGTGCCGTTTTTATTCCAGTTATAAACAGGTGCTGTGCCACCTGATGTAGTTGATGGGGTAAATGTAACTGAAGAGCCTGCGCACACAGTATCGTGGCTTGGCGTAATAGTAACCGATGGGGTAGTGTAAGACAATACAGTCAATACGATAGCACTGCTGGTTACGCTCGCAACGGTAGAGCAGCCGCCAGGTATCAGTTTGCACTGCACCACATCGCCGGTAGCAGCGCTGTGTATGAATGGGTTGCCGCTGGCCACAAAGAAGCCGTTAACGATCCATTGGTATACGGCAGATGAACCTGCTGAGGTAGCTGTTGCAACAATGGTATCAACCATGCCGGTGCATGAGGTATCGCCGCCTATGGTATGTATGCTGATAGTAGGCGTTACAGCCGAAGTAACATACATGGTAATGTAGTTGCTCCTTGATGTGTCGCGGGTGCGGCAGGTAGCGTTACTGGTTATGCGGCAAGAAATAACGTTGCCGGTTGATGGTGTATAATGCAGTATTGCCGAGTCGCCGCCAACTGTGGTGCCGCCTACAAACCACTGGTAGTGTGGGGTAGTGCCGCCGAATGTAGGAGTTGCGGTATAAGTGGTAAGCGTAGCTGTACAAACGGTATCAGAAGCCGTAGCAATGGTGATGCCCGGTGTTACTGTTGGCGTTACCACCATGGTAATGGTATTGCTGAATGCCACTGGGGTAGTGAGGCAAGGGTAACTGCTGTTAAGCCTGCACTGCACTACATCGCCATGAGCAGGCGTGTAAGCGTAGGTGGTGCCGGTGGCAACGTCGCTGCCATTAACGTTCCAGTGGTACACTGGCGATGTGCCCGGGTTTACGCCGGTTGCGGTAAACGTTACTGTAATGCCGCTGCACACGGTGTCAGATGGCGATGCCGATATTGAAACCGATGCAGTACGCACTGCATTAACGGTCATTGTAATGAAATTGGAGATAGCCAGTGTATCTGCCGCCGGGCCTATTAAGATACATTTTATAACATTGCCGTTATGTACGCTGTCAGCAACATAAGTGCCAGCATCAGGGCCTACAGCCGCGCCATTCAGCAGCCAGTGGTAGTGGTAGCCTGTAGTAGGTGCAGTAACGGTTGATGTATAAGTAACCGCTGTGCCTGCACAAACAGTATCGTTGGCTGTATGTATAACAATATTATAAGGGGCTTTAACCTTCCTTACCACATTGTTGTTAATATCTGCGATGAATAAATTGCCTGAGTTGTCAACTGCAACGTCCACCGAAAAGTTAATGCCTGCTGTGTCGGCACGGCCGCCATCGCCGGTATAAGCCAGGTAGCCATTACCTGCATAATTGCTGATGATACCGGTAGATGCATCCACCAGCCTTACAACGCTGTTATACTGGTCTGCAATGAACAAATTGCCGTTTTGTGTAACCGATATGCCATATGGCTGGTTAAGGCCTGCTGCCGTTGCAGGGCCGCCATCGCCGCTATAGGAGCCGCCCATGCCGCCACCTGCACCATAGCCATTACCTGCGTAAGTGGAAATAGTGCCTGAATTGTCCACCATACGGATAACCATATTCTGGTTGTCGCTGATATACACATTGCCGAAAGTATCCACATCAACACCCAGTGGGTTGTTGAAGGTGGCTGCGCTCGCCGGGCCACCATCGCCTGAATAGCCAAAACTGGCGCCTGCAAATGTGGAGATGATGCCTGATGTATTCACCTTCCTTACGCTATAATAGCCATCAGCTATATATAAATTGCCGTACCTGTCAATAGCTACGTCAATAGCGCTGGGAAGGGTGGCCGCCGTTGCCGGGCCGCCATCGCCGCCATGGCCTGACGCGCCAGTGCCTACAACTGTGCTGATGATACCTGAAGTATTGATTTTCCTGATAACACGGTTAATTTCATCAGCTACATAGATATTGCCGTTAGTATCAACGCACAGGCCT
>CANBTK010000063.1 GCA_947372365.1 Flavipsychrobacter stenotrophus
TAGCCCATACTGGGCATTGTCCATAAAATTCAAAGGTTTACTACAAACCGATAGCCCCTCAGGGGCAAAGCCCATTCTGGAAAATAACTTGTGGATAGGTAGTACCCTTCCAAGGAGAATAGCTATGCTGCGTTTGCCTTTGTGTTCACATTCCTGCTGATGGCGCTTTTTGATGTGCAAGCGGTATTACAATGGCTCTCAGCTATTTGCCTACTTGCGGGGCACCGGGGACAGCCCTCAATTTCTTGTTTTCCACTTCAAGTGTTTTATCTACCTCTGCCGATATGCGGCTGTACAGGCTGTCGAGCTCCTCAGGGTGGGTTTTGTACCAGCCCAGGCTTGCTTTAAACTGCTCTTGTGTTATGCGGTGGTGGGCAAACACCTGCTGATAATAGGCTGCCAGCGAATCGGTGTTTTTTGTGCCCGGCGGGTGTGCATTATCCCTAGCCATAACGCTGTAACTTTCTGCCATGCTTATATCCAGCATCACCTGCTCCATTTGTTTGGGTGGCAGGTGGCTATTGTCCTTACGGTTGCAGGCAGCATTCAAAAGGCAAAAGAAGGTAACCAAAAGTAAAAGCCTTGGCATGTCGTTATTTTAGGTTGTTGTATTTGGGTGCGTTAGGCACATCCATAGCATTGAGTAGCGTAAGGAAGGGTGGGCGGTCAATTTTAGGTGTCTGTACCAGCAGGTGTATAAACTCATCGCTCTTTGCGGCAAATACAAATTGCAGCAGCATAGAACTTGGGTTTTCCTTGTTTACCTGGTATAGTTTTTTTAAGCCGGTAAGTATGCGCATGCGCGAGTCAATAGGCTTGGTGTACATGCTGTCAAGGCCTTCGCGGTGCATGGTGTACCAGAACGCGCGCACATCATGGAAACGCTGGTTGAGCAACTGGTCAGCCAGCCAGTAACGGTTGCGGCTGCCTTCTACGGCTTTCCATCCCACAATGGTTTTGTTTTGTTCAGGGGCGTTGCTCACTATATTCTGAGCCTTTTTCAGGTAGCTAGAGCCGCCATCGGGCGAAAAGCTATCGTAGTCAAGCGCCACTATAATATAGGCATAGTAAGCCAGTATGGCGGTAAGGTTAGATGACAGGGCTTCAGTGCCATTGATACGGTTATCATCGAACTGCAGCGTGGTGAACTGGTTAAACTTAAAGCAGACATCCCTATCAACATAATTAACCAGCGAGGTAGTATAGCTGGACCCATAAACAGGGCGCGACGCCTGCACACTAAGCGTGGCATTGTAGGCATCTACATCGCCGCCGGCCTTATTGCCGGTAAGGTTTATGAAAATATTACAGTCTATTTTTTCGTTGGTGGTATATTCGTCAGTTGTCCATTTGTGGGCATTCATAAAGTCGTTAACCGCCCTTGTCATAGACGTAAATACTTCATTGTCCACCCCGGTTATTTTATCGTGGGTAATGGTCACTTTGCAATTGAGCTCCTGCGCTGTTGCGGCAACAGTACAGGCCAGTAGCAGTAAGGTATTAAACAGTCGCTTCAGCATTCCTTAGTTTTAAAATATAGTCAACAATAGCGCCCGCAGCATCCTGCTTGCTCTGCAGCGGCAGCGCAATAGCTTCGCCGGCACGGGGCAGCAGCGTTATTTTATTAGTATCATGGCCAAAGCCAGCGCCTTCGTCGCGCAGCGAATTGAGCACAATCATATCGGCATTCTTAGCTTCCAGCTTTTTGCGGGCATGCTCCAGTTCATTAGTAGTTTCCAATGCAAACCCTACTAACGTTTGTACGGGGGTTTTTATTTTACCGAGCGCAGCAAGCGTGTCCTCTGTTTTGGTAAGTGCTATGCTCATTTCGCTTTCGGCCTTCTTTATTTTTTCATTGGCTGTTTCCAAAGGGCGGTAATCGGCAACTGCCGCTGCCAAAACGGCTATGCTGCAATTAGCGAAGGCTTTAACCGCCTGGGTGTACAATTCGTGCGCACTTTCAATCCTTATAGTGGTAATAAGCGGGTGGGTTGTTTTTTCATGCGATGGGCCCAGCACCAGCGTCACCTCTGCACCCTTATCAGCCAGCGCTTCGGCAATGGCTATGCCCATTTTGCCTGTAGAAAAATTGCCTATAAACCGCACAGGGTCCAGCCGCTCATAAGTGGGGCCTGCTGTTACCAGGGCTTTAGTGCCTTTAAGTGGGCGGCCGGCGTTTAAAAAGCCTGCCAGCAAGGTTACAATATCTTCCGGCTCAGCCATACGGCCTTCGCCTACCAGGCCACTGGCCAGTTCGCCATGGCCTACGGGCACTATGTGGTTGCCATAAGCCTTTACTTTATTAATGTTATTGCGGGTAGATGGGTGCGCCCACATATCTTCATCCATGGCCGGGGCTATGAATACCGGGCAGCGTGCTGAAAGGTAAACCGCGCACACCAGGTTGTCGCACAATCCATTGGCCAATTTGCCTAGCGTATTGGCGCTGCAAGGGGCTATGAGCATGGCATCGGCCCACAAGCCCATTTCCACATGGTTGTTCCAGGCGGAGCCGTTGCTCACATCAGTAAGCACAGGGTGTTTAGATACGGTTGATAACGCAAGCGGGGTAACAAACCCGTTTGCAGCAGTGGTCATCAGCACCCGCACATCGGCACCCGCTTTTACCAGCAAGCGCACCAGTTGGGGTGTTTTGTATGCAGCTATGCTGCCGGTTACAGCCAATATAATTTTTTTGCCAGCTAATATCATAATAAAACAACCTGCAAGTTACATAAAGTTAAAGTGCAAAAAAGTTAAAAGGTTCTGTCATAATAACAACATCTTATGTGTATAAATTGCGGTACTAATGCCATTCACGTATCTTTATAGCCTTTTAATAGCGTTTTAGGCCCATTCAAGCATGAAAGTAACCGTTTTTCTATTCATCTTCTCTATTTTACAGTTTGGCGCTTCCGCTCAGAAGAAGGGCAATTTGCCACCGGCACCACTCAAAATGCCTGAAAGGGATGGGGTAGTGGCCATTGACAATATAGCTGCAGGCAAGGGCAAGGTGTTCAATTATTTCGGGCAGTCTGTTAAGCTGTCTATCTCTGGCGAACCTGCCAATGGCCAGCCAACAAAAATAAACGCAGTTTACAACCATAAGCCCTTGCTGGCGAAGCGCAGCATAACGGCCACCGAGCAAGCCATAAGCCTGAAATTGTTTAAGGGCGATAATGTGCTGGTGATAAGCCCTGATAAGCAAAATACAGATGCCCCGGCAAAGGTTTATATAAGTTTCAGTAACAAAGGGGTAAGCCACAGCATTACGGCTGAGTTGGCGAAAGGCAAGAGCGACACTATAATTATTAAAAGGCATTAGAAATATATTTATGAACATTAGGTTTACTTCGAAGTATTTATTTGCGGCGGCCCTGTCGCTGTTGGCGTTGGTTATCCCTGCTATGCAAGGCTGTAAGCAAGCCAATAAAGCGGCAACTATGCAACCCAGGCCTATGGGCGAGGAGGAAGATGAAGATATGGTGGCCCGCAAAAAAGCATACATAGAACTGATACACAAAGCCGCACCCGGTACTAACTGGCGTGAGGTGGAGGAGCAGAACGCTATTAACAACTACTTCCGCTTTAAAGGTGCAGCAGCAAAAACAACATCTTCGTTTGCAGGCGGCGCTATAAACGCAACCTGGCACGAGAGGGGTAATGACAATATTGCCGGCCGCATAAATGCCTTCGCATACCTGCCGGGCAGCAACACCCTCTATGCCGGCGCTGACGGCGGCAGCATATGGAAAACAACACTGCCTACGGTTTCGTGGGTTAAGGTAGCTGATGCAGCCGAGTACAATTCGTATGTGCTGGGCGTTATTCCCCGCAATGGCGGTGGGCAAAGGCTGTTTTTATCTACTTCTACTAAAATATGGCGTACCGATAATGATGGCGTAACCTTCGATACTTCAGCGGGCCTTAGTTTCCCTGTTGCGTGGGGCGGCAATTATGTGTACAGGGTAATACCTGTTAACGACGCAGCACATACTATTTATGCGGTTACATTTGGCTGGGACGCGGCATCGTGGACTGCAAGGTTCCAGTTGTATTCTTCTACCGACAGCGGCGTGAATTTCCATTACATACGCAACTTCGGCTACCACGGCAGCGAACAGATGGCTTTTTGCAGCCCGTTGGGCTCAAGCACATTGTATGCCCTTGGGGTATCAAACAGCGCGAACGACACGCTGTATAGCATCAACTCAGGCACAGTTACTGTAGCCAGCACAACCAGTACTTTTGCCAGTGGCGATAACAAAGTGGATATGAAGTGTGTGGTAAATGGCGGTGTAACCCATTTTTATGCACTTACCGGGGGCAACCATGTGTACCATTCTACCAATATGGGCAATAAATGGTTCCTGAAAAGCACAACGAGCGTGGGCGCCTACATAGTAGGGGTATCGGCACAACACCCCGAAATAGTGAGCTATGGCGGCGTTGACGCCTACCGCAGCACGGATAGCGGCGCATCCTGGACAATCATAAACCCATGGGGTGCATATTATGCAGCTGTCGCCACCAAGCTACATGCCGACCTTCGCAATTTCAGCTATTTCCAGTATTCGAGTGGTACTGAATTTGGGTTGGTGGCAAATGATGGCGGTGCATGGATATCAAACGACCAATTGGCTACAGTTTCTAATATTACCCTTAATGGGATGCACAACAGCCAGTTGTGGGACCACATAACATCTCCTGCTGATACCAATATTATCATTGGCGGTGCGCAGGATCAAGGCCTGCAGCATACAGCTGGTGGTGGCGGTTCAGGTTTATTAACCTCCACTCAGGTTATTTCAGGCGACTATGGGCAACTCAAGATAACAGGTGGCGGCAGTACTTTGTGGCCTGAATACCCGGGCGGCAACCTGTACCTGTATAACAACCTGATAAGCCCGGCATATATATGCACATGGACAATGACGGGTACGCAAAAGCCCAATGTAGGCTGGATGCTGGCTACATCGGAATATTTTACCAGCGCTACACAGAATGAGATATTGATAGGCGGCGGCGAGATTACAGGCGATTCCGGCTCATACCTTGTAAGGCTCACGCTCAATACAGCAGCTGCCAGCGTAACGCCAACACAGTACAACTATAATTTCAGGGTGCATTCGCATTCGGCTACTGCGGGCATTTCGGCCATTGGCATTTCGCACCTCAGCAACAGCCTTATGTATGTAGCTGCAGAGGATGGTACTTTCTTCTACAGTACCGATGCCGGTACTTCGTGGAACATTACCCCCTCGTTTACAGGGGTTACGGGTAGCTACCTATATGGTGCTACGATACTGGCGAGCGTAGATTCGGTGGACAAGGTTTATTTTGGTGGCAGTGGCTACAGCAACCCCGGCGTATATGTATCGCGCGACCACGGGCAGACGTTTGTGCCCATGGGCACAGGCTTGCCGCCAACGCTTGTAAATAAGCTGGCTGCCTATAAAAATGATTCGTTTGTATTTGCAGCTACTGAGGCCGGGCCATATGTTTATGTTAAGGCTACCAATTCGTGGTACAGCCTTAGCGAGCCGGGTACGCCTGCTGTAAACTGGAGGTCGGTGGAGTACATTGCTTCTATCGGCACAGTAAGGTTTGGTACCTACGGCAGAGGCATATGGGACCTTGTATTTAAAAGGCCTGTTTCACATGTATCTGCCCCATCGCAGCTGTTAGCGGCTAATACTATAACCGTAGGGCCTAACCCTGTAAAGAGCGGCTTGCCGTTAAGGCTGTTTTCAGCCAACCAGCAGCAGGTGCGCCTGGGTATTTTCAGTGTTGGCGGCGCTTGTGTTTTTAGTGGCGATGTGAATACTAACGATAATATCACCCTTCCTGCATTAGCTCCCGGTATTTACCTGTGCGATATGCAGGTTGCCGGCCAGCCACAACGCACAATGCTGGTGGTGAACTAATTTTGCGGTAATCAATGCTATATATTATGAAAGGGCCCGGGCAACCGGGCCCTTATTTTATGTGTGCAACTGGGTAACTAAGGGTGCGCCTAAAAGGTTGTGATACCATTTTGACATTAAAATCACACCGCGTAAAATATGCTTACGCCTTCCCTCTTACTAGCTTTTGTTACGAAACCGTTTGTCTTTTAATTGGCGTCATTGAGAGTTTTGCGGTTCTATTTATGCACAAAAATGTTATTCAAGCAGCGGCTGAAGTTTTGCTAAATGCAACAAGGTGCATTGTCATCGCCTTATTTGTCCAGCGTCTTCATTTACTTTTTTTGTGCTGCCGCAAAAAAAGTAACAAAAAAGCGGCACTTTTTTCTTATCGCTCCGCGAGAAAAAAGAAGCCGCCCGGCGTGTTGTGTGAAGCTTGTTACTCTTATGTCCGCGCCGGGACGGCGGCGCGGGTATGATGCAGAAGCCCTTTTCAAAATTGGTTTGGTTTCAATGTTTAACCGGTATGACTGGGCGTTTGTTAATAAAAAAGGCAGTTTTAAGACCGTTCGTTCCTAATTATTGCCGTTAGTGAAGTTTATTTGGAAGAAAGCTGTCACCGGACGTATGTTGCACTTAATTAACCAACACAATAAAACCCGTTTATGAAAAATACTTCAGTCCCTCCCGGTACTCATCCACGAAATAGGCCATACCTCCGCTGCCTGCTTATTGTAAAAAGCAGGAATCATACAAAATAATTTGTGAGTTATGTAAATGTGCCGTGCTTGCGGGCTACGACTTTTGCATAATGAAGCCGCGCGGTTGAAAATGGGCCTCAATTGCTGAGGTTTAGGCAAATAGGCAGCATAACGAACGCACACAAGAAAAGTATAAAACAAACAATTAATAACCAACCAAAAGAAGCCAATATTTATTGGCAACCATAACAACTCTAAACTCAGATTTTATGAAAAGAACCCGTTTTATTTTAGGAGCCCGCATAGCGAAAGTATTTGTTGCAGCTATATTGATTAGCGGCACCACGCAAGGGCAAATCAGTACAGTGGCAGGCTCAGGCGGTGCAGGCTATGGCGGCGATGGTGGCCTGGCCACATCCGGCAGTTTAAATACGCCCACATACGTGGCTAAGGACGCCGCAGGCAACCTGTATATAGCCGATGTGAATAATGCCCGCATAAGGAAGGTATCGGCATCGGGCATTATCACCACGTTTGCGGGCACAGGCACAGTGGGTTATAGTGGCGATGGCGGCGCGGCTACTGCAGCCAATTTAAGGTCGCCCGCGGGTGTGGCTATTGACAGGAGTGGCAACCTATACATAAGCGATGCGACAGACTACAGGATAAGGAAGGTGAGCACCTCAGGTGTCATAACCACATTCGCAGGCAACGGCAGCACCGGGTTTTCGGGTGATGGCAGTGCCGCAACAGCAGCCAAGTTTTCATCGCCCTACGGCATAGCTTTTGATACGTCGGGCAATTTGTTTGTGGCAGATAAAGGCAACAACAGGATAAGGAAGATAACTTCGGCAGGTGTTATAAGTACAGTAGCCGGTAGCGGTGGTAGCGGCTATAGCGGCGACGGGGCAGCAGCTACGGCTGCGCTTATCAAGGCACCTATTAACGTTGCTACCGACAGGTATGGCAATGTGTATATAGCCGACCAGGGCAATAACAGGATAAGGATTATTTCGGCATCGGGCATTATTAACACCTTTGCGGGTAATGGCACTGCGGGTTATAGCGGCGACGGCGCGGCAGCAACTGCTGCAATGCTGAACAGCCCGCTGGGCCTAGCGGTTGATAACAGCGGCAATGTGTACGTAGGCGATGTAACCAATAACCGGGTAAGGAAGATAGCCACATCGGGCACCATAAGCACTTATGCAGGCACTGGGTCTGCAGGTTATAGTGGCGATGGCGGCGCGGCAACATCGGCACAACTTTATGCCCCATCGGGCCTGGCTATAGATAA
>CANBTK010000064.1 GCA_947372365.1 Flavipsychrobacter stenotrophus
TACGTTACGTTTGGCAATATCTTTGGCAGTTGTTTTAAAATGTCTATGATAGTAACCATAGTTATGGTAGCATGGGGCTTACTATCATTGTACATACTGCCCGAAATGAAAGACAAAGCCATAGAAATGGCGAGAGCTGAAATGGCTAAAAACCCCAACATGACCGATGAGATGATGGATATGAGCATAAACATGATGAAGAAGTACTACAATGTCTTCCTGGTTGCTGGCTCAGTTTTTGGTAGCCTTATAGCAGGTGCAGTATTTTCGCTCATAGCTGCTGCCATTGCCCCTAAAAAAGGTGAAAGGCCTTTTGCGCCGGGTGAGGACCTGGATTCGTTGTTAAGCCAGAAGTAGGTGGCAATAAAAACATTGAAAAGGTAAAGGGTTCAGCTGCTGAACCCTTTACCTTTTTTTATTGGCTTATAAACCCTGTAGCCTTTTGCCTTTAGGGTACTTCAGCGTGTAGCCGAAAGGTATTGCCTTTGTTTCATTAGGCTTCAGGGTTACAGCCCATTTCATAAGGCCAGTAGTTTCGTTATAGTCAGCGCCGCTGGTTTCTTTATCCTCTATCACTATATCCTTATCGCCGCTTACGGGTATCTGGTCCTGCACTATAATGGTTACGGTTTCTTTGCGTGTATTGCGCACTGTTATGTTGTAGGCAAATGTTTCGCGTATATTGGTGCCTATCGTTTTTACGCTGCGTTGTTTTTTATCCCTTTCTATCCTAACCACAATTTTTTTATCGCGCCCTAGCGATAGGCTCATAGTATCTTTCACATTGCGCGGGTCTATGGCCCCCTGGCCAACGTAAGTGCCCTCATAGAAAATATTGGTTTGCCCGGGCAACATATTAAACCCTTCCCAGTTGGTTACCTGCGCCATCAGGAATGCATCCTTATCTGCTTTAGGCACCGCAAGGTATTGGTACTGTGCAGGGGCTTCGTATTTTTTAATGGACACCAGGTGGTTCTGCCCATCGCTGGGTATCGTATAGGGCAGGTCAATATCGAAAGTGGTATTAATGCCTGCATTGTCCACGTTAACATGGCTGTTCATAGAGGAGTTGCTTAATGCCGCTTTGGTATCTTCCTCAGCCTCATCCTCTACATGAAGGTTTTTTTCCTGCTGGTCCATGCCTCCAGGCATGGCTGAGTTGAAAAGCACCCTGCGCATGGGTTCAGCAGGCTGTTCAAAAGCCAGGTACCAAGGGTTAAGGCTGGGTGCCTGCATCCCCTGTGTGGGGTTGCCGCTGGAAAGGCTCAATTTTATGTTGTCCCACTTTACGCCACTATTCTGGTATATATTGGCTTTATAGAAAACTTTAACCGGGCTTTTGGTATCATCGGCCCACACATCGTAGGTGGGCACCCAGCCAGCGCCGGGTACATTGTAAGATACCGTAACGCCACTAGTGATTGATTCTTTAGCAAAGAATTTTACGATAACCTGCCCCCCTGGCTGGTACGATTTCTTTTGTTCTTCTTCCAGTTGCCGGTTCAAAAGCCCTATGCGTATATCCATTTTCGTGAGCTGCATCTCGTAAGTGTACTTTTCGTTAATGCAGTGTTCCAGCTTCGTTTTTACAAAGTCCAGCATTTTGGTAAGCTCTGCAACTGTTGCACCGGTATTTTCGCCAGCCAGCCGCCTGTTGGCCTGTAATATAGTTATCTGCTCCGCGAGCACAGTTATTTTGGTGGCAACCGGTTGCTTTTGGTTGCCCATAATCTCTATGCTGTCTTTAAGCTCTTTAGCCCTTGGCGACAGGTTGTCGGTAGCCTGGAAGTTGTTTTGAAACGTTACCGACTCTACTACTACGCCATTGGTAGCTCCCACGATGATGCTCTCTTTGTTCACATTGCCCGCCACATTGGTAAACCTCACTTCGTTTTCCCCTTTCGACAGGGATACCCGTGCAGTGCTTTCCAGTTGCGCCCCACTCAGGAACACGGTGGCTTTTTCCAGGTTCAGCTTCTGGGTAATTTGTGCTGTGGCAGCGCCATTGGCTGCGGCCACAACAAGGGCGGCAACCGCCAGTATTGTTTGTTTCATAGAGCGTATTATTATTGAATAAAAATACGCACCTGCGGCACAACGGCAAACTTTAGTATTGGGCGCAATAAAAACGGGGCCCCCACCAAGGGGCCCCGCTACAAAACACACACTTAAAAAAGGGGTTTACATCCCTGTTAGCCTTTTGCCTTTAGGGTACTTCAGCGTATAGCCGAAAGGTATTGCCTTTGTTTCATTGGGCTTCAGGGTTACCGTCCACTTCATCAGGCCGGTAGTTTCGTTATAGTCCGCGCCGCTGGTTTCTTTATCCTCTATCACTATATCCTTATCATTGCTTACGGGCATCTGGTCCTGCAGTTCTATGGTAACCGTTTCTTTGCGGGTATTGCGTAGGGTTATGTTGTAGGCATAGGTTTCGCGCACATTGCTGCCTATTGTTTTTACGCTGCGCAGTTTTTTATCCTGTTCCCTTTTTACAATTATCTTTTTGTCCCTGCCCAGCGATATGCCCATGGTGTCTTTTGTGTTCGCCGGGTCAATTGTACCCTGGCCTACATAAGTGCCTTCGTAGAAGATATTGGTTTGCCCGGGCAGCATATTAAAATCTTCCCAGTTGGTTACCTGTGCCTGCATAAAAGCATCCTTATCGGCCTTGGGTGCAGCAAAGTACCTGTAGGTGGCAGGGGCTTCATATTTCTTAACAGCTACCAGGTGGTTTTGGCCGTCGCTGGGTATGGTCTAAGGCAGTTCAATATCGAAAGAGGTGTTGATGCCGGAATTGTCCACCGCTACGTATGCATCCATGGTTGACGCTTGTTCGGTTGCACCTTGAGCCATATTCACGCTTGCATTGCCCTGAACTTGAACTCCATCGATGACATACGCACGGGCAGCAGGGGCCATAGCGCTTTTATACATGCGTGGCACAGGCTGGTAAAATGCCAGGTACCATGGGTTAAGTACTGGTGCTTCCATGCCTTCGCTCGGGTTGCCTGTGCTGAGGCTTAGTTTTACGCCATCCCATTTCACGCCGCTGTTCTGGTAGATATTGGCTTTGTAAAAGAACTTTACCGGGCCCTTGCTGTCATCAACCCACACATCGTAAGTAGGCGACCAGCCAGCATGCGGCACATTGTACGAAATGCTGATGCTGCTGTTGGTAGCGTCTTTGCTGAAGAACTTCACCAGCAGAACACCACCGGGCTGGTAGCCCTTCTGTTGCTCTTCGTCCAGTTGTTTTCTAAGGCGTGCAATGCGCTCATCCATTTTTCTAAGGGCTTCCTCGTTCTTGTATTTATCATTAAGGTAGTTGTCCATTTTGCTATTCACGAGGTCCAGCATCTTGGTGAGCTCCGCAACCGATAGGCCAGTGTGGTCGCCACTTATTTTCCTGTTGCTTTGCAGTATGGCTAGTTGCTCATTGATTACCGCAATTTTGGTGGTTACAGGCTGTTTGAGGTTGCCTACCAGCTCTATGCTGTCTTTAAGCTCCTTAGCCCTTGGCGACAGGTTGTCGGTAGCCAGGAAGTTGTTTTGAAACGTTACCGACTCTACTACTACGCCATTGGTAGCGCCCACAATAATGCTCTCCTTATTCACATCGCCGGCCACATTGGTAAACCTTACCTCGTTTTCCCCTTTTGACAGGGATACCCGCGCATTGCTTTCCAGCTGCGCACCGCTCAGGAAGACGGTTGCTTTTTCAATGTTGAGCTTTTGGTTGGTTTGGGCATAGCTGGCGCCGCACGAAAGGGCGAATATGCCAATAGTAAAATACAGAGTAGTGTGTTTCATGAAAATCGCTTTTGCGTACAGAAGCAAAAAACGGGCTATTCCATTCGGAAACGGTTTAATGTTTTGTTAAAGGCCACTGGTGTAAATTGCCTGAACTGTGATTTTGTTGACTAGGGTGAATATTATGTTCATCCTAAAAAATGTCTGAACTGTGATTTTAGCATGATTTAGATGATTACGGTGAATGTATCGCCTAGAACATCATACACATCACAAAAATCACCTTAAAATCATAGTTCAGACAATTCAGTAAAAGGTGAGCGGGGTATCTTTAAATGTTTCTGAATAAAGTGCCGAAGCTACAAGCATCGGCCGTTGGTGTAAATTGTCTGAACTATGTTTTAGTGTGATTCAGATGATTACGGTGAATGTATCGTCCAGCGCATCATATTTATCACAAAAATCATCCTAAAATCATAGTTCAGACAAAAGTCCAGACAATAGTTCAAGCCATTTATTTACAGGCGCATACTCAATAGTTCCTTGCCCTTGGGGTACTTCAGCGTGTAGGTCACATGCACCTTTTTGGTTTCATTGGGTTTGAGTTCCATGTCCCAGGCAAGAGTGCCGGTTACTTCGTCGTGCGATGCGCCTGCAAGGTTGAGGTCTTGTAACTGTATGTCTTTGTCATTGCTTACGGGCAACTGGTCGTTCAGCACTATGTTTACGGTTTCCTTGCGGGTATTTCGTACGGTTATAGTAAAGCCGAAAGTTTCGGTTTCGTTGGCCCCTATCATTTTTGAGTTATGCACCCTTTTATCGCGCTCCCTTTTCAGCAGCACTTTTTTATCCCGGCCTACCGATAGCAGCAATGTATCTTTTATAGTACGAGGGTCAATATACCCCTTGCCGATATAAGTGCCTTCGTAGAAAATATTAGTACGGCCGCTTAGCAGGTCCAGTTCGTCCCAGCTTGATATCTCAGCCTGCAGAAAAGCGTCATTGTCCAGCTTAGGGGTGGCGTAGTACCTGAAAGATGCATCAATATTGTATTCCTTTATCGGCACAATTTGGGCTGTATTACCGCTTTCGATAGAATAGGGCAAATCAATATCGAAAGAAGTATGCACGCCGGAGTTATTTACGGCAGCGCCATCTATTACATAGAGGCTGCCCGTTGTCCTGCCGCCATCAGCACTCACGTCAGCCCCCCTTTTGGACTGGTAAATTCCGGGGGAAAGGGCCACGAGGTCAGTCGTGTTGTTAGTAGGCTTTGTTTTTATCTCGGCAGCGGTAAGTATGGTGTTGTTTTTATAAGGGTCTATCAGGGGTTTCTTGTAGGCTTTAACAGTTACCTCCTTATATTGCCTGTTGGTTTCGTTGTAGGTGGTTACCTGCTGTACTATAGGCTGGTTACTGCCCAGGCTTATATTGTTAGGGGTAAGCACCGGTGCCTGAAAGCTCTCCTGCGGATTGCCGGTAGATAGCGTGAGGCGCACTTTATCCCACTTAAGGCCGGTATTCTGCCGTATCTCCGCCTTGTAACTTAGCCTCACGGCGCTTTTAGAATCTTTCGCCCAAACGTCGTACGAAGGTGCCCATCCAGCATTGTTGTCAATATACTTGATGTTAACCTCGCTTGTAGTGGCCTGTTGGGCATAAAACTTTACAATAAGCTTCCCGCCATGTAGCACCCGTTGCGGCAATGCATCTGCCACAACCTGGTGTAGGGAATCAATATGCCCTGTGATGGCAGCTATCATACCCTCCAATTTGCTTTTTTCAGCAAGCAAAGCGCCCTTCCTGTTACCAATAAGGTCTATCATTTTTGACCGCTCAGCAACCGAAAGGTTATCATGGTTATCCACTTCCAGCAATTGCAATTGCCCATCAAGTACTTCAATTTTACTTTCGAGTGGCTTTTTCTTTGCTTCAAGGGCTTTTACCTCCTTTTCAAAAGATGGCACAACCGCACTTTTGCTGTTGGCATCCTGGTAGTTCTGGGTAAAAGAATTGGACTCTACCGCAACGCCGTTTGTAGCTGTGATAATTACGTTCTGGAGGTCTAGCGCCAGTGGCAGGTTGGTGAAGGCGACTTCGTTTTCGCCTTTTTCCAGCTTTACAGTAGCCGTGTTTTCCAGCATGGCGCAGTTCAGGAAAACGGTGGCGTGCGCAAGGGCCAGCTTACTTTGGGTTTGCGCTGTTGCAACCCGGGCCCCTGCAAGGGCCATGATGGCGGAAAGTAGGATTGTGTACCTCATATAATTGGCTTTAATAAGAAGACGAAAATGCAGCAGCCCATTAAAGGGGGCTGCCCTTAATGTTTTGTTAAAGCAGTGCGGCGCACTTTGTAAACCAGCACATTACCGTGTACCTGCCAAATACTATTCCCACCTTTATTAATAAACCTTTACTTTTGCGGTACTAATATTTTAATATGCAATTTCTGGATTTCGAAAAACCAATTGAAGAGCTTTTTTCACAGATAACCAAGCTTCGCGAACTTTCCGCAAAGAACCAGGTTGATGTAAGCAGCAGTGTCAAGGAAATGGAAGGGGCAATAGAAAAGGCGCGTGCGAATATATACAGCACCCTTACGCCATGGCAAAGGGTGCAGGTAAGCCGCCATCCCGAAAGGCCTTATACTTTGTATTATATAGAAAAAATATTCACTAACTTTACTGAGCTTTACGGCGACAGGCAGGTGAAGGATGATAAAGCAATGGTAGCCGGTATGGCCATGCTTAACGATATGCCGGTAATGGTAATGGGCCAGCAAAAAGGGATTAATACCAAGATGCGCCAGATGCGCAACTTTGGTATGGCTAACCCCGAAGGCTACAGGAAGGCGCTGCGCCTTATGAAGCTTGCTGAAAAGTTCAACCGCCCTATTATTACTTTCATTGACACCCCGGGCGCATTTCCGGGCCTGGAAGCAGAGGAAAGGGGCCAGGCTGAAGCCATAGCCCGCAACCTGTTTGAGATGGTGAATATGAAAGTGCCGGTTATATGTATTATTATTGGCGAGGGGGCATCAGGTGGTGCATTGGGCATAGGCGTTGGCGACAAAGTAACCATGCTTGAAAACACCTGGTACACCGTTATATCGCCTGAGTCTTGCTCATCAATACTGTGGCGCAGCTGGAATTTTAAAGAAAAGGCTGCCGAAGAATTGAAATTAACATCTACCGATATGTCAGGCTTCGGGCTGGTAGATGACGTAATACCAGAGCCACTCGGGGGCGCACATGCCGACCCTGAGAAAATGGCCGAAACCCTTAAGGAATACCTTGTAAAATCGCTTGAAGAGTTAAATGCTATAGGCCCTGAAACCCGTATCAACAACAGGATTGAGAAATTCTCAAAAATGGGTTTTTACGACGAGGCACAGGCATAAAATATATAAAAAACAGAAGGAATACAATAAGCCCTATTACTGGTAATCGCTCGCCTCAGAATCACCATCAAAGAGTTACAATTACCTTTATACTATAGAAAATGGCAAAAAGATTGAAAGGCACAGGTGTCGCATTGGTGACACCCTTCCACGCAGATGGTAGTGTTGACTATGCTGCGCTTGAAAACCTGGTTAACCATGTGATAAAGGGTGGCGTTGACTTCCTGGTTGCTTTGGGCACTACCGCGGAAACTCCTACCCTTACTACGGATGAGAAGCAGAAGATACTCAGCACCGTAATAAAAACCTGCGAGGACCGTGTGCCTGTTGTTGTGGGCATAGGCGGCAATAATACCGCTGAGCTCATAGAACAGGTAAATAGCTTTGAGCTGAGGGAAGTAACCGCTATACTTAGTGTATTGCCGTACTACAACAAGCCAACCCAGGAAGGCATATACCAGCATTTTAAAGCGCTGGCAATGGCTACTAATAAACAGATAATACTGTATAATGTGCCGGGCCGCACGGCAAGCAATATTTTGCCAGCCACTGTAAAAAGGCTGGCTGACGATTTTAAAAACATCATAGGTATTAAGGAAGCATCAGGCAACATGGCACAGTGCATGGAGCTGATACAAATTGTACCTAAGCACTTCAAAGTTTTTTCAGGCGATGATAACCTTGCTTTAGCCCATATGGCAATAGGCATGGAAGGCGTAATATCGGTTGTGGCTAATTGTTGCCCT
>CANBTK010000065.1 GCA_947372365.1 Flavipsychrobacter stenotrophus
GGTCAGCAACAATCATGTTGCCAGCAGCATCGAACACAATGCCGTATGGGTGGTGAAATGTAGCCGCAGATGCAGGGCCGCCGTCACCGGTATTGCCAGCTGTACCCGTACCTGCAAAATTCGAAATAACGCCTGAAGTGTTTATTTTACGAATACGGTTATTCAACAAATCTGAAAAGTAAAAATTGCCGCTCGCGTCAAAAGCCATCCCACCCGGGGTTGTTATTGTTGCCGCAGTTGCCGCACCGCCATCACCTGTAGTACCAGATGTGCCCGTACCCACCAAGGTGCTTATGATACCTGATGAAGTCACTTTACGGATGGCAAAGTTGTTCCAGTCTGCAATGTAATAGTTGCAAGATGCATCGGTGAGCATATAAGCCGGGTTTGAAATCCTGGCAGACGTCGCAGCACCGCCATCCCCGGTATACCCAGCAGTTGCGGTACCAGCCACGGTAGTAATGATCCTGCACTGTGCATTTACCTTGTTACCAGCCGTAAAACCTGCAACCATCACCGATAGGGCGATTAGGAACCTGAATGTACTTTTCATATAAGTATGTATGTGTATAATTAGCAAAAACCTATTCAATTAGCCCTCAAATATATATGATTTTGGGCATAAAATATGAAGGATACCCAGCATATTTCTACAAGAATAAACCGCTATTAGCCAATGGTTAATAAATGAAACTAAACAAGTAATATACCCTGCCCGGGCAACACCTTTTGTACTGGTGAAACACATAATAGCAGAGCCTTTGGGCAAAAAGAACCCATCCTCACCCTATCAAAATGACACACTTCTGCGCCTTTCAATTATCTAAAAAACTCAACAGAAATTGGATTAATAATGAAATTTTATTAGTATTGATGCAAAATGTATTTTATATTTCAAAATAAAACTAAAGGTAAATGGGTATACCGGCAACACAATAAACCCAATAATTACTCGAGCCATAATTGATCTTATCGGCTCCTTGGGCTAACTACAACCAATAACATTTATAACATAAAAAATCTAACACCAAGCATATGTCGAAAAACAAACGAACATTCGGGTGGTATCCCGATTTCCCTGACTTCAGGGATTTTAGTATCGGTTCATTCACCGATTTAAACAATGAAAGGGGGCAAGACAGGCACGCCCAAAAAGCCCCGATGTCTCCGTCGGCCGATATCCTGAAATTCAAATTAGCCAATAATATGAAGGATGGCTATAAAGATGTAGTTGACCTCAGGGAATTCTGTTCCCCTGTAGAGAACCAGGGTGCGATAGGCTCCTGCACGGCACATGCTGCAGCTGCTTTAATTGAGTATTACGAAAACAGGAATTACGGTTCGTTTGAAAAATGCTCCCGCAGGTTCCTCTACAAGGTAACGCGCAACTACATGAAGATGACCGGCGACAACGGAGCGAACCCCAGAAGCACTATGGCCGCCATGGTATTGTTTGGCGTGCCACCAGAAAGCTATTGGGAGTATATTGAACCTGACTTTGATATAGAACCCGATGCCTTCCTGTATTCGTTTGCCCAAAACTACAAAACCGTCAAATTCTTCCGCCACGATGGCGGCGCTAAAGACGGGCATGGTAAGCCAATGGGGATGAAAGACCAGGCTGACGTCATTAATGGCATAAAGGAAAGCCTGATGAATGGCATACCCGCTATGTGTGGGTTTACTGTTTTCAGTAGCATAAAGCAATATGACAATGACCCGGCCAACAAAGGGCTAATCCCCTACCCTTCGGCATTTGACAGCAGGCTGGGTGGGCATGCCGTTTCCGTTTTCGGGTACGATGATAATAAGGAAATAATCAACAAGGTGCAGAATAATGACGGCACCCGCTGCAAAGGCGCATTCCTTATTAAAAACTCATGGGGCGAAGATTGGGGCGAAATGGGCTATGGCTGGCTACCCTACAAATATGTAGAAAGCAGGCTGGCTATTGACTGGTGGTCTATTATAAAAAAAGAATGGGTAAACACAGCCGCATTTGGCGAGATTGATGTGGTTAAACCATAAAATATAGGCCTTCCCGGCCTGATACTTCCACAGCAGGCCGGGGCTAGGGCTATACTTTAATAGAGTTTCTCTTTGATATTTTCAGCAGTTGCAGGGTAAACCAAATCATAGCCATCAGCCAATAGCTTTTTGTCCTTGCCGGGGTAGTCTATGTGCCTGAGCATGTGCTCAATCAGCGCTATATGGGCCAAATCTTTATCCTCCGCATTGACTACAAACCACGGAGCATGGGTAAAGTTCGTCCTTAAAAGCATCTCGTCCCTTGCCTCGCTATAGCCCTTCCAGTGTTTCTGGGCCACTTTATCAATATCGCTTATTTTCCATTGCTTCAGCGGGTCTTCCTTGCGGTCCTGTAGCCTTTTGGCTTGTTCCTGCTTGCTTATGTCCAGGTAATATTTGAGAATAATGAACCCGGAGTCAAACAGCATATTTTCAAACATTTCCACCTCCTTAAAAAAATCTTTGTACTCCTTTTCCGAGCAAAAACCCATTACTTTCTCCACTCCGGCGCGGTTGTACCAGCTCCTGTTAAAGATTACAAACTCACCGGATATCGGCAGGTAATAAGTATACCGCTGGAAGTACCACTCCAGGGCCCTGCGGTCAGATGGCTTACCCAGTGCAACGACTTTTGTTTCCCTGGGGCTGAGGTGCTTGGTAATAGCCTTTATAGTGCCGTCTTTACCGGCGGCGTCCCTGCCCTCAATGATTACCAGGAACTTAAGCCCCGAGCCTATTATCTCTTTTTGCAGCTTCACCAACTCCACATAAAGCCTGTGCAGCACTTCTTTGTTTTTTTTCTTCATTTTCTTGATTCTTGAAAAACGTTATTTGCCCTGCTAATTGAAAAACGTAAGTGATACCAATTGCACACCAAACTTCGGCATGTGAACATCCCCTCATTCCCCTTCAAAAGGGGAATAGCTATGCTGCGTTTACTTTTATGTTCAAGCTACTGCTGACGCCGCTTTTTAATGTTCAATTTGCATGAGCTGCCGCATGGCAAAAAGTAGCAATATTTTGCAGGAAGTGGCTTCCGCACAGGCTGCTTGGATAGGAGCGGGGACGCACCAGCCATTACTTCACGAGCGTAACATCGCCTTTCATATAGCCATCCTTCCCAAACCGGTTAACATAGCTTATCTGCCAGTAATAGGTACCCATATCGCATAGCTTGTGCTTGAAGGTGCCGTCCCAGCCATCGGTGAGGTTCTGGCTGAAATACACCTCCTCGCCAAACCTGTTATATACCCTGAAAAAATTAAGCGATTTATAGCCTATTGCTACCGGGCGGAAGACATCATTCTTACCATCGCCATTGGGGGTAAAGCCGGTAGGCACAAAAAACGCAGCCTGGTTTACCACCCAAACCTTAATACTATCGTATCCTTCGCAACCATAGGCGCTCACTACATTTACTTTGTAGTAAAATGTGCCTGTATCGGGGTAATACCCTAGCGGGTTATGGATTGTTGAGTCGTTCAGGTTAGTTCCCGGCACCCATAAATACTGGTAGCCGCCAGCGGCATTAAACTGCACACTTTCGCCCTTAACAATGGTGGTATCATTGCCTGCAAACGGGCGGTAATTATCAATAACCACCTGCCGCACCTGCGTGTCAATACAGTTCTTCACATTCTGTGAAACCAGCATTACATTGTACGTGCCGCCATACTGAAAAACATGAAAGGTATCCTGTACAAAAACATCGGTGCCATCGCCAAAATCCCAATTCCAATAGGTAATAGGCTTAATGCTGGCAGACGATTTATCTTTAAAATAAATGGGTTTACCTGGGCAATACACGCCACTGTCGGTAAATGAAGTTTTAAAATAAGGGAACACCTTAACAAAACGGGATATACTATCGGGGCAACTGCTGCCGGGGTTCACCACCAGCTTAACAATATAGATGCCTGTGTCAGGATAAGTGAATGTAGGCTGAAACTCGTCGGACGTGTCACTTGAAGTACCCGGCACGCCAAAGTCCCAATGGTAGGTAAAGCCACCCGAGCTACAATTGGCAAAATTAACAGTATACCCTGTGCACTCAACTATATAGGTATTTACGTCGGTTGAAAACTGGGGGATGCAGGCATAAACTACCTTCGAACAGTCAGTAACCACAAACTGGAATTCCCGCTTTACTGTATTGATAAGCACACCCCGGCGCCACTCATTGCAACATACAGTGACCAGAAAACGGCCAATGCGGTTGGGTGTGCCGGTTATAATGCCAGTAATTGGGTCAATCTGTATAATGGGGTAAGCGGTAAGCGGAGTAGTAGCCGAATAAGGAGGCGAGATATAGGTAACCTTTACATAAGGCGGAGCCTTAGGGAATGGCTTAATAACATTTGAGCTGGCCCCAATATCGGCTGAGCAGAACTCATAACTGAGGGAGTCGCCATCGGCATCGGTAGCCGAATTGTCGTAGTACAATGGGTTATTCCGGCAAATTATTTGTGGTGGGTAGTTGGTGAACACAGCACTGTTGTTGCTTGCAACAACAGTGGTTGCAGGTATGTGGCAAAAATAGGTTGCCCCCTGGTCGCCCGGGTTTTGAATGTTGATTACAGCGGCATTGCGGCAGCACCTTTGGTAAGAAACAAAGTAGCCCGAAGCATTGGGCTTTAATAAGAACTCCCGCAAAAAAGTCTTGCGAAGCAGGCAAGTACTCGGTATATTGGTAACGCAGGCATTAGAAAAGTTAGCTGGCACTGCTATGCTCTCGGAAAAAAAAATTGAAGTATCCGCATCTACCAGCCCAAAGGGGTTCGTCGTTGTGTGTATGGCTGTGTCGTAAACAGCCAGGAATGCCGGGTTATCCATCCTGATGGCCTCGGGCTGCCCGTTCTCACAGTCTTCATAAATAACCAGTTTCACCTCGTATTTATTCCCTCCCACCATCGCGCCCAGAAACCTATAGGTAACCTCGCCACCCACAATATGGGATGCCATCGCGTTAAAACTTAACAACGAGCAAAGGGCCACTAATATATTTATTACGCCTGCCTTCATTTTAAATTATAACAATAACCTGTAAAATCCAGTATATCGCCAGCCAGCCTTTCGGGAGCTTCGTACATAGCCATATGGGCACACTGCTTGTAAAAAATTACGAAATTCACCGCCGCCCTGTAGCTATAAGGTATATTTTTTTTGTACGGTACTACGGTATCATCCTCTCCCATTATCCATTGCACCGGGAATGTTGCTGCTGCCAGTACATCAACCCTCTCCTCGCGCCCCTTCATGGCCAGGTAAAAATTGACAAGGCCGTCATCGCTCATTACCAATGCTTTGGCTATCTGAGCTTCGACAGTTTCATTGGCCGTTTGTTTAAAGCTATCGGAAAACAAGCCTGCAACCATCTGGCGCAGGAAAGGCGCTTTGCCGCCATTCCTTATCAGTTCTATCGCTTTTTGCCGCATTTGCTTCTTGACGTCATCATCTGCAAGTGGGGTGGAATGCACTAATGACAAGCCGGCCACCGCTGTAGGATATAGTTTTGCAAAAGCCAAAGCTACATAGCCCCCCATGGAGTGCCCGGCAATAACAGCCCTGTTTATGCCTTCAGCATCCAGTATTGCCTTTATAGCCTCCGCCATCTGGCTAAGGCTAACGCATCCGGTTACTTCGCCTGGCACCAAGCCAACCGGCAAAGGACTACGCCCGCTGCCGGGTAAATCAGGAATTATCAAGGTAAACCGTGCAGCCAACGCCTCGGCTTGCCCATCCCACAACGAACCGTTTTCCGGGAAGCCATGCAGTAAAACCAAGGCCGGGCCACTCCCCTTCTTTTCATAATAGAGGGCTTGCGAAAATGGAGTGGTTACTTCTGGCATTGAGTATTTAGTTGTTTACTTTAATGAACTTGCACCTATCGCACCTATGTTACAGGGTTATTAACGCTGTACCCCATAGGCTTATAGACGTTACAAAGCCACAAAACCTTGGGTTATGCGCCCCGGTAAAACGGAATTACCCTAACAACACAAAACCTTTTTTCACTTGTTGTTCCGGTATATCGTGCCATAAATATAAACTAAAGCAAGGAATAACGGGAGAAATTCGGATAAGATTAACTGTTGCACACCGGCAATATGCAGCAACAAAGTAACTACTATTAACCCGGCGGCTATTAAAGCATACCTTCCTTTACCTTTTGGTTTAGCAAAGGCAATTACCAGATTAGTAGGCAAGGCCCACAAAATATTAAAGTTATTGCCACACCCCTGATGGTTGGTAGCAAACCACATTACCAAAATAAGGCAGCCAAGCAACCCAGTGATAACCAACAAAAAAGTAGACATTACCTTACCCAGCACCCTAAGCTTTTTAAATGATAGCCCCGCAATGGTAAGTATAGCCAGCCCCCAGGTAAGCAGCAAGGGGCCATTGAGCGGCGCGGGCGGCGGAGGGTTGCCCGGCAGCAGCGTAACAGCTTCGGCGGCTACCGGCAAACCATTCGCCGAAGCCGTTTTAACCCCATTGCTCAGATACTGTGGCAAGAACATGATGTCCCTGTCCGTCATTACTTTATCTATGCGGCTACCCAGCAGTATATTGATTCCAAACCGCTCCCAAAGAGTGGTATAAAAATGTTCATTAATAATATCCCTGAAAGTGTAGTGCTTTACATTAGGCAATACATGCCCGTACTTAAAATCTTTGCTCACTGTTTCAGGGAAAATATCCCTTATGCGGGTAGCGCAGTTATCAAAAAAGAAATCATATTTGTAGGCACGGTTAGCTGGCTCTGCATTCCAGTTCAGGTATTCAGCCATAAGCCGCTTCTGGGTTTCATTCAGCAACAATACCTGCTCGGTAACGCTGCGCTTATGCTGTATGTACTCTTCAATAAAGGAATCGAATGTTTCAAGCGACAGGTAATACAGCAGCTTGCCGCGCATGAATTTCAACTCGAAATTCTCTTCAAAACCGTTGAACGCCCCATAGTTGTAGGCAATATCAGTTTTGCGTACGCTGTCAACAATCCTTATCGCAGTATGCCCAAATACCTCGTATATCTCGGCAAAGCCCGGCCCGCAGGTGATGAGGCTAATCCTTAAATGGGTAGCGGGTGCCGCTTCGGAATGCGCAAGATTGCTATACATGCCACTGCTTTGTACCGGTGCGGCAGCCCCCTGAGGTGCTTCGCCAGCCTCTTTAGCAATATGGTAACCTGCCGGGGCCGGCACCCTTACGGAGTCGGGATGGCCATAAGTAAGCCAACATGCCTGGCAAGTGAGCGCCAGCAGGAAAACGAAAAATTTCTTGCCCATGACACAAAATAACAAAAGCCTGATGTAATAAGGCGTTATTTTTTTGAGGCAGCCCCCGTGGCAATGTCATTGGCTTAACGTTTCTTGTGCTTTAGTTGCAACTTTGAAATCTTGAATGGCCTGTAAAACTGCGGCTTTGCGCCATAGAGTGAAACTTTTATCCCCTTAAATAAATGACTTTGCCCAGGTGGGCAAAGAAATATCACCCGGCAAAAGGCTTATTACCCTCAGGTAACAACCGGCAGGCTTGTAAGCACTTACTACCCTTTCTTCTTGCCAAAGAGCCAGCCCACCAATATCGGGATAATAAAAATAGCAATAGTAACGGCAGAAGTAATAAAATCGGCCAACTGGCTATCTAAAAAACGGCTAATGCCAGCATCAGGGTAAAAGTGCTGATAAACGGCGCACGAGAGCTTACCCCCCAGCAAACCGATTACAATATAGGCGCAAGCCTCAAGGAAAGGGAATTTCTCCATGAGCGCTACAAACCCCTGTGCCACAAAACGCATGGCGAGTATGCCTATAAAGACGCCAGTGCAGATGAGTATAATATTTTCGGAAAATGC
>CANBTK010000066.1 GCA_947372365.1 Flavipsychrobacter stenotrophus
GGCACATGCGATTCCTTGTCAATAATTTTCCCCTTTACAACCTGCGTGCGCTGGGCATAGCCTGCCACACAGTAAAAAACAAATGCCAGGGGCAGGAGTATGTATTTTGCCATAATAGGAATATCCACTGCTTAACAACAGTTTCGGCAAGTAAGGTAGTAAATCGAGTGAATATATAAAATCCTATGGGTATATCTGTTGCCACCGCAATTTAATCCAGCATATCCAGTTTCACCAGCAGCCCCTTCCAGGTTATCTCCCTTGGGTTTATTTTAAGCCCGTAAATATCATTGATGTAGCCTATCAGGTCGCGTTTGGTATTTTCGGTAAGGAAAGAGCTCAGGTCATCCACTACCTTGTCATAGGCAATCACAATAAGGTTCTTGTCTATGTCTTCGGGCTTATAGATGTAGTCAATGCGGCCATCATAAATATTGAGCTTGCCCTCATGTATCACCCTCATCATTTTTTTATCATCTTTCTTTACCCGGGTAAGGCACAATTGCTTCTTGTCAGAATTGTTGTACATCATTACCGTTTTAAGCTTCAGGTCATTCAGCTTGTGGGTAACTATAAAATTATGTTTGTTATCCATCCTTTTTTCAAGGGTCACCTCGTGCTGGTTTATAAATACCTCGCCCCAAATTGTGTCATTACGGTACACGATATACCCTCCCCCCTGCCTTACCTGCAGCCCCAGCCCTATAGCCTGGCTGTAAGCCCTTTCCAGGCTGTCATTTAGGGAAGGGTCCACAACATCGGCCCTAAGCGCATGGCCTCCTGAGTTGTCCTGGGCAAAACAAATAAGGCACCGTAGCGAAAGGAGAAGGGAGAAAAAGAGTTTTCGTTTCATAGTGATAAAAAATAGCGGGTTACTGCAGGTACTTAAAGCGCGGGCAACACATACAACATTAGCCACACATCTTCGTGGCGCATTGCATACTCCAAGTTAAAACTCTATCAAAGTTCCTTATTTATTTCTATTTGTAGTGATTTTTTTGATTTTTTCGTTAGTTTGCCGATTGATGCAACTAATCTATTGGCTTATAGCCGTGTTATTATCTGCAGGGGCAGCTTTCTGGGTATACCGTACTGATAAGAAGCGTGCCGTACCCTACCCCTGGCTTACATCCCTGCTGAGGGGGCTTACCGTGTTTTTCACGCTTGTCCTCGTACTGGTGCCTACCCTGCTTATTACTAAAAACACTATTGAAAAACCTATTGTGGTGCTGTTGCAGGACAATTCCCGGTCCGTATCAGTAACATTGGGCAATGATTCCGCCCAATACCGCAAAAATGTAGAAAGCCTTATGCAGCGCCTTAGCGACAAGTATAAGGTAGTGCAATGGGGTTTTGGCGGCACCATACAAACCGATAGCATTTTCGGCTTCAAACAGCCCGCCACCGATATTTCGGCTGCCCTAACCGGGGTTCAGGAATATTATGGGCTACAGAACCTTGGTGCTGTAATAGTAGCCAGCGACGGCCGGTTTAACCAGGGCATTAACCCCATATACCAGCAACTGGCGCTGCACAGCCCGGTTTATACGGTAGCTATTGGCGACAGCTCAGAACAAAAGGATATACGCATCAGCCAGGCTTATGCCAATAAAACAGTCACCCTTAATTCCAGTTTCGAGTTGCGGGCAGATGTTGTAGCCAGGCTATGCAAAGGGTACGCCAATGCAGCTGTGCTGAAGGATGGCGATAATTTATTAAGTACCTCCCCTATTGAAATAAACAGCGCCCATTTCGACCGCTCTGTTTCGTTCACCATCAAAGCCGAAAAAGCAGGCATACACCACTACACACTTACTTTGCCTGTAGCGGAGGGTGAAAAGAATGTACAAAACAACCGCAAAGATATTTTTGTGGAAGTGGTTGATGAAAAGAAAAACATCCTCATCGCATCAGCATCCCCCCACCCCGATGTTAATGCCATTAAAGACGCACTTGCCGGGCTTGAAAACTACAGGGTTACCGTTTGCACGCCCGATAACTTCCCGGCATCACTGACACCCTACAATGTCATCATATTACATGGCCTGCCATCAGTACGTAACGATATTTCGGCACAATTGCTGGCTGCCCGCAAGCCTACCTGGTACATCCTCACTTCGCAAACCAATATACCCGCGCTCAACCAGCTCAGGGATATTACAAGCACCAATGTAATGCCCGCCCCGCCGCACGATGTACTGGGTGCTTACAATACCTCATTCAATACCTTTACGCTGCCACAGCAGATACAGTCGGTAACCGACAAAATGCCACCGCTGGGCGTTAGCACAGGCAATTTAAACCCTTCTCCGGGCGCCAGCAGCCTGTTCACGCAAAGGGCGGGTGCAGGCAATATGCAGGCCCCGCTATGGCTGTTGCAGCAAGGCAATGTGCCTATGGCCATGCTGGCGGGCGAAGGTATATGGCGGTGGAGGCTGTATGAGTTCAAAAATTTCAACACCCACAACGTAGTGGATGAGTGCATCAGGCAAACTGTTTCCTTCCTTTCGGTAAACAACCACGAAAAGCCTTTCAGCGTTGGCATGCCCAAATATGTATGGCGCGACCAGGAGCCTATATCTATGAGGGCTTACCTGCTTAATGCCAACAATGAACAGATAAACACGCCCGATGCTAAAATAACCATAACCGATAGCGCTGGCCGCAGGCATGATTTTTCTTTTGAGCGTTCCGGCAATTCCTATAGCCTCAATATTGGCATATGGGCGGGCGGGAATTATACCTATGCCGCACAAACAATTTTTAATGGCAAAACTTATAACACCAGCGGCAGCTTTGTTGTTGAAACTATGCCTGTAGAACTGATGGAACAAGGCGCAGATTACCCCCTGTTATATGGCCTTGCCCAAAAGTATAATGGAGCGTTTGTACCGGCGCCGGCAGTGGCCGCACTATACGACAGTATTACCCGGAATAACAACATAAAACCCATGATACAAGCCAACACGGAATCAGTGCCTTTCGTTGACCGCAAGTGGTATTTCTTCCTTATCCTGCTCATTGCAGTTACCGAATGGCTGTTGCGCAAATACTGGATGGCGCAATAACTAAAAACGCACACAAATACCCCTTTGGTATATCTGTGTGCAGTTTATAATGGTTTTTTCCGGAACCACATAGCGTAAAAATACCTGATTATTAAAAACCGTTAATCAAAAGAAGTTAATCTCCTGTTATTCATTTATTATCGTAGTGTTATTGCGCGAAAATGCCGCTTTGGTAATGCGCCAGTCCCTAACTTAGGGGTATTAAACCACCTATTAGATGAATGTACCTTATTCACTACCCGAAGCGAAGAAATTGTGCGAAGAATTCCAATACCTAACCGGGACATATTTTGACTCCGGCAGCGCAACCATCCAGTCAGTAATTGTAACGCCTTACGACAACGGCCACAAACAGCGTTTTTTCGCCTACTTCCTGCTACTGGAAGATGCAGATGCCGCCCTTGAAGATTATAACGGCACGCTCTATGACGTTACCATTTTAGCCGAAACCAGCGATGGGGGCCTGGTTAACGAGAGCCTGGCAACATGGGCACTGAAAAACAACATTTTCATTAACCGCCTGGGCAATATTACCAATCAGCCTTTAACCAGCCAGGCATATCTGTAAAACACTTCTTTGCCATCAATAATTGCCTTGCTTTTTTGCAGGGCATTTTTGTTGGGTGGGATGCTGCAACCCGGCAAAAAAAATCGCCTCATGCATATTCTGCATGGGCGAAAAGAAAGCAACACTTTTCCGCAAAGCCTGCTTTTTTATAAAAAACATAGTGAGCCTACTTTTTGAGGGTACAGCCTGGGCAAGCTTATGCTGAAAGCCTGTATGCGCGTGAGTTAAGCTCCTGCAAAGTACTGCTGATGTGCTTTTTCACAACATTATTGCGGGTAAGCGCAAATGTAGCACTGAGGAAGGTCTTCAAATCTGCCTGCAATGGGCTTTCAATTATTTTCCTTGCCCTATCTTTCCTGAAGTAAATGATTGTCCTGTTTTTCATAGCTTAGAGTTTTTTTGTGTGAGGTTTAAATTGTTTGATATGGCTAAAACAAACATCGTGCCATACTTAGGATTACAAACGAAAAAAAATGTTTTTTAGTTTCCCCATTAGCCAATTATTTAGAACGATAGCTTTTTTTTAACAGATTTTAAATAAGGTGGCTTCCCCCTGCTGCCAGAAATGGCGGTTGGCATTTTATCCGGTTTGTGCCATAACTTTAATGCCTAAAACTGAACAGCTTGGAAATATTGCATAATGGCGTTGCGTGGTTCGAAATCCCGGTAGCGGACTTCGGCAGGGCGAAAAAATTCTACAGTACAATATATGATTACGACATGCCCGAAGTGGACATGGGCCCTGTAACCATGGGCATACTGCTGCACGACCGCGACAAAGGCGGCATAGGTGGCGCTATAGTATATGGCGAATCTTACATCCCCTCAAAAACGGGTGCCAAAGTTTATCTGAATGCAGGTAACGACCTAAATGTGGTTTTAGCCCGTGTGGAAGCTGCCGGAGGCAAAATAATAGTAGGCAAAACCGACGTAGGCGCTATGGGGCATATAGCCATTATAGAAGATACTGAGGGCAATAATGTAAGTTTGCACTCTGTTAATTAATGATGGGCGCGTTAGGAACCATACACCTTTAAAGTGTGGGTACCTATCTGGTTCTTAAAAAAAATTATTAAACATGACACAATTCTCTACCGATAAAGCACCAAAGCCAGTAGGCTTATACCCACACGCTAAAAGGGTGGGCAACCTGTTATTCCTATCGGGCGTAGGCCCACGCAAAGCCGGCACTGATGAAATACCTGGCCTGGTTACCGACAAGCACGGCAACTATATTGAATTCGATTTTGCAGCACAATGCCGGAGTGTTTTTGATAATGTGCGCACCATACTGGAAGAAAGTGGCAGCGGCTGGGATAAGCTGGTAGATGTTACCGTCTTCCTGGTAGATATGAAGCGCGACTTCCAAACATATAACAAAGTTTATGCTGAGTATTTCAAAGATAACCAGCCCTGCCGCACAACAGTGGGCATTGATTCTTTGCCTACCGCCATTGCCATAGAACTCAAGTGCATAGCTACTATTGACTAATTAAAAACATGCTTTCAAATTTGTTTTGAGCAAATTGCCAAAATAATACGGTGCAATTGTATGCTTTGTCGTAACTTTGTTTGACCGCTTTAGCTTCTCCATAATCATTTTTTTCAACAAAAGAGTTGCACGGTCTTGAAAATCAAGAACGTTATGACCAAGTACATTTTTGTAACCGGCGGTGTTACTTCCTCACTGGGAAAAGGGATCATTGCAGCCTCACTGGCTAAGTTGCTTCAGGCACGCGGGTTTACAACTACTATTCAAAAATTTGACCCGTATATCAATGTTGACCCGGGTACACTGAACCCCTACGAGCATGGCGAATGCTATGTAACCGAAGATGGCGCAGAAACCGACCTTGACCTGGGCCACTACGAGCGCTACCTGAATACCTTCACCTCGCAGGCCAATAACGTTACCACAGGCCGCATTTACCAGCATGTTATTACCAAGGAGCGCGAAGGCGCTTACCTGGGCAAAACAGTGCAGGTAATACCCCATATTACCGACGAAATAAAACGCCGCATGCTGTTGCTGGGCGAAAATAACCAGTTCGATATTGTGATTACCGAGCTGGGTGGCACAGTGGGCGATATAGAGTCGCTGCCATACATTGAAGCGGTTCGCCAGCTGAAGTGGGAAATGGGCAATAACTGCCTGGTAGTGCACCTTACGCTTATACCTTACCTGAAGGCGGCCAAAGAATTGAAAACCAAGCCAACGCAGCACTCGGTAAAACTGATGAGCGAGCATGGCCTTAGCCCCGACGTACTGGTTTGCCGTACCGAAGAGCCATTATACAAAGACCTTAAGAAGAAAATTGCCCTGTTCTGCAACGTAACTCAGGATGCTGTAATAGAGGCGCTGGATGCAGACAGCATATACATGGTGCCGCTGGAAATGATGCGCGAGAAACTGGACGTGACCTGCCTTACCAAATTAGGCATGCCATTGGGCAACGAACCAGACCTCAGCAAATGGAAGGAATTCCTGAACAAGCTGCGCTACCCTAAAAGCAAAGTAGTAATAGGCCTTATTGGCAAGTATGTGGAGCTGCAGGATGCCTACAAATCAATACTGGAGGCGCTGATACATGCCGGTGCCATGAACGAGTGCAAAGTAGAAGTACGCAACATACATTCGGAATACCTGACAAAGGAAAACGCCAAAGAAAAACTGCAGAACGTAGATGCTATACTGGTAGCACCCGGTTTTGGCAGCAGGGGCATAGAAGGTAAAATTGACGCCATACGCCATGCACGCGAAAACGGCATACCGTTCTTTGGTATTTGCCTGGGTATGCAGATGGCCTGCGTTGAGTTTGCCCGCAACGTGCTGGGGCACACAAGGGCGCATTCTACCGAAATGGACCCCGATACCGAACAAGGCGTTATCTGCATGATGGAAGCCCAGAAAACAATTACCCAGAAAGGTGGTACCATGCGCCTGGGCAGCTACGACTGCACACTGGAAGCAGGTTCGCTGGCGGCAGATATATATGGCGGCACTCAAATTGCAGAGCGCCACCGCCACCGCTATGAATTCAATAACGAATACCTGCAGGCGTTTGAGCAGAATGGCTTTATGCCAGTAGGCAAAAACCCTAAAACAGGCCTGGTAGAAATAGTGGAGCTGAAAGGCCACCCGTTCTATGTAGGCGTACAGTTCCACCCGGAGTATAAGAGCACTGTTGAAAACCCGCACCCGCTCTTTGTAGCCTTCGTAAAGGCCGCCAAAGATGCGCAGGAAGAAAACAGGGCTGCCAACTTAAGGCAGAGCAGCGTTGTAATTTAATCCAACACACTCCAATTCCCGAATATAACGTAACAGCCCGCGCCATTTGGTGCGGGCTGTTACGTTTATAAGATGTTGCCCCGTTATTTTACGAAACACCCCGCAAATGTATTCTTCTATACCAGCGTATATAGCACTCAGGCAGCCTTTGCAATTTCTGCCCCAGGCTATACGGCGCAGTCAAATTACCATGCCTTAATAGTTGGCTATCATTTTGCTATAAACCCCAGCTTGTGTTGTCACTGTGGCTATATACAAGCCCCGTGGCGCATCCAGTGCAATTTTTACGGATTCTTTTGCTGAGCCAGTAGTTTGATAAATGGTTTCACCCGCCATATTGCTAACTGTAACATTTACAATATGCTCTGTAGGAGCGTTTACCGTTACGTTAAATGTACCATTGCATGGATTTGGGTATAGCGATATTACCGGGACAATTTTATCAGTATTGTTCACGTCCACAGTTGATTTTATTATACGTACCCTATTATTTAACTTATCAGCTATATAAACATCGCCTTTTTTGTCAACAGCTATCCCACTTGGGTAATTTAACTTTGCAGCTATAGAAGGTCCGCCGTCACCTAGTCCGCCAGTACCTCCGCCAGCTAGGGTGGTAATAATGCCTGTTGTCAAATTGATTTTACGGATCCGGTTATTATTACTATCCCCTAACAAAAGATTTCCCGAAATATCAACTGACACAGATACACCATGATTGATTAAAGCAGCAGTAGCCAGCCCACCATCGCCGCCAAAACCAGCTGCGCCAGTGCCAGCAATTGTATTAACAATTCCTGTCGTATTAATTTCCCTGATACGAAGGCTATTATTATCATAAGTATATATGTTGCCGGAAGCATCAATAGCTACGCTGTTTGGATCGGTAAAATTTGCAGCCGTTGCCGGCCCTCCGTCTCCACCGTAACTTGGAGTACCTGTACCGGC
>CANBTK010000067.1 GCA_947372365.1 Flavipsychrobacter stenotrophus
GCCACTGATAAGAAATACCAGTACCTGTAGAAGCACCTGACAATGAAACAACTGAAGTATAGCCAGAACAACCTGTAGTAGTAGAAGCTGAGATTGAGCCCGCGCTTGGCGTACCTGTACAACCAGGTATTACAATACAAGCTGTGTAATCCCTTGCATCACCTAAAGCGTAGCCATAAGTACATGGGTCCATGCCAGAATAAGTGTAGCCGGAACCAGCGTAAGATGTTACAACCCTCATCCTGTGGCAACCTAAAGCAGCGGTAGCAGGGATAGTAAGGTTAAAGTGTACGTGGATAGTGTAAGCATTGTAACCACCAACGCTCTCAGATGGAGAGAAAGTACCATCATTGTTATAATCTATCCAAACCTGAGCGCACATTGTACCAGAAGTATAGGCAGTAGTAAGGCTATCCTGATATACTGTACCCTGGAAGAATGAAACAGACATACCCGTCAGGTTTTCGTAACAAGTGGTATTACATGCCGACGTATCGTTCAGTATTGTACCAGCGGCACCTGCAATAAAGTTGCGGGAAATACCCATGTGGTAACTACCGCATGACAGGGTACCGGAAGTGTATGAAGGAGTACAATAGCAATAAGAGATATAAGAAACGTAAACACCGATAGAATAAGCATATGCACCGGTAGTAGAACATGTTACCACACAACGGTAGTATTTAGGGCCAGTTTGAGTAAGCGACCATGTTACAGTTGTTGCACCAGAGATATTAGTCCATGTAGTACTATCGTTTGAAATCTGCCACTGGAAAGTAAGGCCAGATGCCATGCCATAACCCATGTCAGTAAGGGTAAATGCAACGCCTGGGCATGCAGTACCTACACTTGAAACCGCAGTACCAGCACTTGGCGTACCGCCAGAGCAAGGAGGCAGAGGAACAATATTGATTGTGTAATCCCTTACTTCGCCGTAAGAATAGGATGTAGGGCATGGGTTAAGGTAAGGGTAAGTTGTTGAAGTACCAGAATAAGCCTGTAGTATCCTCATGCGGTGCGCACCGGTAGTTGCAGTAGAAGGGATTACCAAAGTATCAACAACAGGCGTGTTATCAGCATAACCATTAGCACCAGCAACAGTTTCAGATGACTCAAATGTACCATTGTCATTAAAGTCAATCCAGATCTGGTTGTTTAATGTATAAGAGAACGATGTAGAGCCACCAGTGCTAGGGTAAACGGTTGTCAGGTAGGTCAAACTATTCATCAGTGTCGCCGACATAGCCGTCATATTTCGATACCCGGAGCCATCGCACGGCGAGTTGTCAAGGATAGAAGTACTATACTCACCATAAACATGGAAACCATCCAATGCGAAGTGGTAAGTACCGCATGATGCACTGGCTGACGAGAAGTAAGGTATGCAATAGCAATAACCTACGTAAGGAATCAGGAAGCCCGGAGAGTAAACAGTAACACCACTTACCGTACAGCTCACTACACAACGGTAATACAAGCTAGATGTTTCAGTAGTTGTTAATGTTGTATTGGTAGCACCTGAGATGTTACTCCAGGTAGCACTATCAGGTGACGACTGCCACTGGAACGTCATAGAACCAGCAACGGTATAGCCTGTAAGGTATAAAGTGAATGAGAATGAAGGGCATGCCGTAGCGGTACTTGCAGAAACAGTACCCGCAGTTGGCGTACCAGAACAAGGAGGCAATGCAACAATATTAACTGTATAGTCCCTGCCTTCGCCATAAGAATAACCACCACATGGGTTAAGCGATGGGTAGTAGTAAGAAGATGCAGTGTAAACCTGAACAATCCTCATACGGTGAGTGCCGAGGCCTGCGGTGAGCGGCATTGTGATAGTATCAACAGTACCTGCCGCAGTGCTCATATAGCTATGGCGGCCGCCAACTGATTCTGAAGCTTCAAATGTGCCGTTATTGTTGAAGTCAATCCATATCTGGTTGCTTAACTCGTAAGAGAATGAGCTCACCAGGTTAGGTACTACCGTAACCAAATAAGAAACACTCTGCATATAAGAAACCTGCATGCTGGTGTGGTTTTCATAACCCGTACCATCACAAGCAGTAGTATCATATATTGAAGTACTTGACTCACCTATTGTGTGGAAACGGCCAATAGAGAAGTTATATGTACTACATGAAGCACTAGACGATGAGAAAGTTGGTACGCAATAGCAGTAGCCGTAGTAAGGGATAAGCAAACCCGGAGTATAAACTGTAGAACTACTAACAGTACATGTAATAACACAACGGTAGTACAAGCTAGATGTTTCAGTCGTTGTTAAAACAATGGCTGTAGCGCCAGATATATTAGTCCATGTTGCACTATCAGGGGAAGACTGCCACTGATAAGTTATAGAACCTGCAACAGTAGAACCTGCAACGCCTAAAGTAAAGGCTAATGAAGGGCAGGCTGTAGCACTGGTAGTAGTAACATAACCAGGGGTTGGTGTACCAGAGCACGGAGGCAATGGAATAATGGTTACGGTATAATCCCTTGCTTCACCATAGTTGTAGCCTGTGCAGCATGGGTCAATAGTTGGGTAAGTATAGCCTGAACCAGTGTACACCTGTACCACCCTCATCCTATGCGTGCCGGTAGCACCGTAGTAAGGCATAGTAAGTGTAATGGTTGTAGGTGCCGCATCTGAATAAGAACCTCGCCCACCGACTGATTCTGACGAGGCAAACGTACCATCATTATTAAAGTCAATCCACGCCTGGCAAGACAGTGTATAACTGCCTGAGCCATAAGTACTAGGTGTTATTGTTGCCGGGTAAGACACGGTTTGCATGTACGTTACCGACATGCCGGTATGGTCCATGTAGCCAGAGTCAGCTACGACACCAGTACAAGGGGTAGCATCATTAATAAGTGTACTTGATTCGCCAGGGAAGTAAAGGGCGGCAAATGCAAAGTGGTAAGTAGAGCATGATGCTGACGCATACCTGAACGCAGGCCTACAGAAGCAGATACCCAGGTAGTTTACAAACACACCTGCAGAAGCAGCGCTAGAACCACTACCACTACATGTAACTATGAGGCGGTAATACTGTGGTGCAGTAGCTGTGTACGAATAAGAAACAGTAGTTGCACCACTGATATTGGTCCAGGTAGCACTATCAGGAGATGACTGCCATTGGAAAGTCAAAGCACTAGCGGCAGAGAAGCCAGTATCATTAAGCGTAAATGGAACGCCAGGGCATGCCAAAGTAGTAGAAGAAATCGCATGGCCACCGGTTGGCGTACCAGAGCAAGCAGGTAATGCAATAATATAAATGGTATAGTCCCTTGACTCACCGTAAGTATATGGGCTTGGGCAAGAACTCATACCAGGGTAAGAATAACCACTAGGTGCATAAGATTCTACAACCCTCATCCTGTGCATACCTAACGAAGCAGTGATTGGCATTGAGATATTGTAAGTAACACCAGCAGAGGTATAACCGTTGTAACCGCCAACTGACTCCGAAGTTTCGAAAGTACCATTGTCGTTAAAGTCTATCCAAGTCTGGCAGTTCAGGGTATAGGCACCTGAGCAGCTTATTGTTGGGTGGTAAGTAATACCTTGTTTGAAGGTATCGTAAAGGACTGTTCGGTTAAGGTAACCTGTACCATTACATGCAGCAACGTCATTGATGGATGAGCCAGACTCGCCATTAACATGGAAGTTGGCGATATCCATACCATATGTGTAACAAGATGCAGATGCAGATGAGTAAGTAGGCGTGCAGTAACAAACAGCAATATAAGTAACCCTCACACCCGAAGAATAACCACTGGCGCTAGTAGAAGTACAAGTAATAACACGGCGGTAAAAACGGGTCGAAGTTTCAGTAGTAGTCAATGAAAAAGAAGTAGCACCAGAGATATTTGTCCAGGTTGTACTATCGGGTGACGATTGCCACTGGTAAGTAACGCCTGAAGCTGCGGTACCGCCGGTTACACTCAATGTGAATGACTCTGACGGGCAAACTATGATAGATGTGGTATTTGCAGTTCCGCCTGTAGGGGTACCTGTACAAGCTGGCAAAGCAACAATGGTAACGTTATAGTCGCGCGCATCACCATAATAGTAATAAGATGCACAAGGGTCCATACCCGGATAGTAGCCACCAGACTGGGTTGCAACAATCCTCATTCTGTGCGAGCCAACAGCTGCTGATGTAGGTATAGTTATAGCAAAGGTAGTAGAACCGGAGTAGCTGCTACGGCCACCCACTGATTCACTAGCCTCAAACGTAGTGTTATTGTTGAAGTCAATCCATACTTCCGCGTCCATCGTGTAGCTACCACTGCTGTTCAATGTTGCGGTGTAAGACACCGATTGCATCATCGAAACAGTCATTGTAGTACTGGTCATGTTTTCGTAGCCGGAGCCCGTACATGCCGTACCATCATTTAGTAAAGTACTTGATTCACCGGCAATCCTGAACAATGCCACATCCATCCCGAAAGAATAGCATGCAGCCGACGGGTTATAGAAGCCGGGTGTACAGTACGCACCGAACGAGATGCGCGGCGCTACTATCAGAGATAGGCAGGATAGTAGCAGGAGTAGAGAAAACTTCTTCATAGTTTTATAGTTTTATAGTTTGTCTATTCAATACAAATTTGGGTGTAGCACATGAGGATGCCACATTGAAAATATGATTTTGGGTATAAATATAAAAAGATATTTTTAAAAAACAACTTAGTTTGCACTTAAATTTTTAAAATAGTTATTCACATTTCCACAAATTTAACTGCAAATTAATTTTCAGAGGCTAAAAAACACAAACAAATAGCATATTTTCAACCTACATAAATATATTAAAGAAAAATCAACCGCAAAAGTTGTATTTTTTGATTACCTGAATTCGCCACTTTCTGAAAAACCTCAGGCAATCATAAAATACCGCTTACAACTTAAAGGTACGATTTTTTATGTTCAAGTTCTTTTTAATTTATCTGCTGCGAACCCATTTGAATCATTATACATAATTAGAATAAAAATGCAATCGCCATACACCTGATAATATGCCACGAACAAAGCAGGTAAAACCACACATGTTGTGTAATTTTCTTAATACATGCTTAGCTGCGAGGTAAAGTGGGCATCAATGAAACGCCTCTTCAAAATGGACAATTTCTTTTACAGCATCGCCATTTAATATAATACTCACTATATCGAAACGTATGTCGCGGTATTGCGGATTGGCAGCCGAAAAGGCCGCAGCCGCGAGCCTAAGGTGTTGCTTCTTTTTCATTGTTACAGCCTCCTCGGGAAATGCAATTCCCGCCCCCGACCTCGTTTTAACTTCTACTACTATTACAGTGCCGCCTGCCATTGCTATGAGGTCAATTTCCTTTTTTCCTGCCCTCCAGTTGCGGTGCAGCATAATATAACCCTTCTTTTGCAAAAAGTATTCGGCAATTTGTTCGCCCTTTATCCCAATTTTACTATGTTTGGACATTAAAATAAAAAGTTAGCATGAAAAAGTTAGTCCTTGAATTTTCAACACAGCTACAGGAAGCCCTAATTATCGCGAAAAACTACCGCTTTGTAACACCCAAAAAAGAATTTTCAAATGTGATAGTTACAGGCCTTGGCGGCAGTGGCATCGGGGGCTCAATTGTGCAAAACTACGCCTTTGACAAAATGAATGTACCTTTCATTGTCAACAAGGACTATTTTTTGCCAGCTTTCGTTAATAAGCATTCCCTCATAATTGTTTGTTCCTATTCCGGCAACACTGAAGAAACGCTTGAAGCCATGCAGCATGCTATTAAAGCCAAAGCAACAATAATATGCATAACATCGGGTGGCAAAGTAGCTGAGGTGGCCGATAAAAAGGGCTATGATTGCATACTTGTCCCTGCCGGCATGCCGCCAAGGTCTTGCCTGGGCTATGCACTGGTGCAGATACTTAATGTATTGGCCAACTTAGGGTTGATAGATAATAAATTTGAAAAAGAAATTGCTGCTGCTATTAAACAAATGAAAGCCGGAGAGGCCGAAACGCAGAAAAAAGCAAAAGCTATTGCTAAGAAAATGCTGGGCAAATTGCCAATAATATATTCAGCCCCTGCCTACGAGGGCGTTGCTATCCGTTTCCGCCAGCAGATCAACGAAAACAGCAAATTGCTATGCTGGCATGCCGTAATACCCGAAATGAACCATAATGAGCTCGTGGGATGGAGGGATGATGCAAGCGACAAAGTAGTGCTGATACTGAGGAATAGCGATGACTATAGCCGCACGCAGACAAGGATGGAGATCAACAAAAAAGTGATCAAAAAATACACACCTAATATTATAGAAATTTATTCCGAAGGCAAATCGTATTGGGAAAAGTCGTTTTACCTGATACACCTCACCGACTGGGTATCAGTAATACTAGCCGACATGAGGGAACTTGATGCCACAGAAGTAAAGGTGATTGACTTCCTTAAGGGGTCGCTTGCGAAATCTTAAATTACTGCCTCAACTAAAATGCCTTGCCAATGAGCCCCTGCGCCTATTTGCAAGGCATTTTCAATTTACCAACCCGGCAACTAAAACAAGCCTAGTATAGCAAATAGAATTTGCTAATTTTACACAAATTTTACAAATGAAAAAACTATTGTTCCTTGCCTTTCTGGCCCCTTTATCCGTAACTGCACAGGATAAGCTATCAGAAAGCAACTACCGCATCTACTCAGTAAAGCAGGCTAAAGAAGTTACACTGAATGATATTGCGGAGGAAATGAAAAATTATGACATCCTTTTCTTTGGCGAAGAGCACAACGATAGCGTAACACACTACCTCGAAAAAACAATGTTCGAATTGTTGTATTCGAAATTTGGCAGCAGCCTGGCGTTATCTATGGAGATGTTTGAGCGTGATGTGCAGCCTGTAATGGACGAATACCTGAAAGGGTTTATTAAAGAAAAGCACTTTACTAAGGATGCAAGGGTTTGGAGCAACTACCGTGACTACAAACCGATGATAGAATTTGCTAAAGAGAAAAAACTGGATGTAGTGTGCGCCAATGCACCGAGCAGGTACACCAACCTGGCGGGGCGCAAAGGGCAGGCAGCACTGATGGAGTTGCCTGATGCATCGAAAGCCTTCTTTGCACCAGTACCCTACGACACTGCCGAAGGCGGTTACTACGAAAAACTTACCGGCCTTCCGCAACATGCGCCGGGCACAACCACCGATACCGCCAAAACAAAAGCGATGCCCATGATGGGCATGGGTGGTTTTAACCTGGTGGTGGCCCAATCGCTATGGGATGCCACAATGGCCTACTCGATAGCCGAGTACCGCAAGGAAAATAAGAAGAAAAAAATAATGCAGGTAAATGGTAAATTCCATAGCGATGAAGGCTATGCCGCCGCCAACCAGATTAAAAAATACAGCCCAAAAGCAAAACGGCTTATTATCTCCACATCAAGCGACGAGGCTTTCCCAAAAATTGACTGGAATAGTTACAAAGGCGATGGCGACTACATTATCATCACCGACCCAAAAGTACCCCGCACCTATAAGGACTAACCTTTTAAATTATAAATTATAAATTGTAAATGATAAATGGTGGGCTGTTGACGCTGAGCTTAGGACTACTAACTGTAGACTAGAAACTGCTGACTGTAGGCTGCTGACTGTAGACGGTCGACTGTAGGCTGTAAACTAAAAACTGAGGATTAGAAACTGAAGACTGCAAACTGTAGACTGCAAACTGTAGACTAAAAACTGTAGACTAAAAACTGTCGACTGCAAACTGCAAAATGTAGACTGCTGACTGTAGACTGCAAACTGCCGACTTCAACATTATATGTAAATGGCGCATCTTTTGGATGCGCC
>CANBTK010000068.1 GCA_947372365.1 Flavipsychrobacter stenotrophus
TGCTTGTATTTGGTTAAAGAAGAAACGTTGTTCATGAACTGAATGCTGGTTTGTATGCCTTTAATAAAATTGGGCAGGTAAAACTGCTCGTTGGGGCCATGCATATTGTCGGCCGGCAGTGCGAAGCCCATAAGTACGGTTGGTGCGCTTAAAATTTCTTTAAACATATTTACTACGGGTATGGTGCCTCCGCTGCGGAGGAAGATAGGATTTACCCCAAAAGCGGCTTCGTATGCGAGGGCTGCGGCTTTCAGAAAGCAATTCCCTGTTGGCAAAACCACCGGCATTGCCGGGGATGATGCTTTTATTGAAACCCTGAAGCCCGGCGGTGTTAGGTAATTGATAAAAGATCTGGTTAATGTTTCAAGCCGGGCGGGTTGCTGGCCGGGCACAAGCCGTATATTTATTTTGGCGGTAGCGGCATTGGGTATCGAGTTCTTTGCGCCTTCGCCCTGATAGCCTGCACTCACCGAAGTAACGGAAAGCGACGGCCTAATGGTTGCCCGTTCGTAGGCGGTGTAGCCAGCTTCGCCCCATTGGCAGGCAGTGCCAGCGGCCGCCACCATAGCCTTGTTGTTGGGGCCATAAGCAGCCATATAGGCTTTTTCGGCTTTGCCCGGCTGCTTGATGCCATCATAAAAGCCGGGAATTGCCACCCTGTTATCTTGTTGGTGAAACTGGCTTATTATTTCGCTTAGGGCTTGTATTGGGTTGTAAACCGTGCCGCCATACTTGCCCGAATGAAGCTCTTTTTCCTGCCCGTGCAGCGTAAGCTCAAGGTTGAGGGAACCCCTTAGCGAATAGGTGATGGCAGGCTGGTTGGCTGCTGCCATATTGGTATCAGATATTACTGTTGCATCGCAGGCCAGTAGCTGCTTATTCGCGGTAATTAAGGCTTTCAGGTTGGGGCTGCCTATTTCCTCTTCGCCTTCAAAAAGGCATTTTATGTTTACAGGTGGGGCACCATTTTTTAATATGAGCTCCTCTATAGCTTTTACATGCACCAGCAACTGGCTTTTATCGTCCGATGCGCCCCTGCCTACTATATAGTTGCCTTTAATAACAGGGTTAAATGGTTCGCTTAGCCAATCAGTTAAAGGCTCGGCGGGCTGCACATCGTAGTGGCCGTAGAATAGTATAGTGGGCAGGCTGGCATCAACAAAATAGTCGGCATACACAATGGGGTGTAGTTGGGTTTCAAAAGCCTTTACCCTTTTCAGCCCCGCATTTTTTAGTTGTGTGGCCAGCCATGCAGCACATTGCCTTACGCTGCCTTTCATCAAAGGGTCGGCACTAACGCTGGGTATCGAAATGAACTCCCTCAGCTCTGCAATGTATTGTTGTAAAGTTGGCATGGTACTTAAAGTATTGCACTAACGGCATGGTTTAGTATGCCATTTCTTTTTGTTGCTGTTTCAGGTTGTTTATCCTGTTTTGTGCAGCCTGTACCGAAGCGGGTTTGGGCGTGGCGGGTATAGGTGTGGGTTGCGGGGCGCTTTGTTTTGCCTGGCGCTCTGCAATGGCATTAGCTACTTTGTTTTTAATAGCTGGGTTTGTAATGCCGGGAATAGGTGCAGTTTTTACCTGGCCACCTGTGGCTGCCTGGGCCGCTGCCTGTTTTATTGTACGTGCTGCAATAGCTTGTTTTATGTTGTTTTTTACAACGGGGTTGGCTGTAGCGGGCAGGGTATTGCCTGCAATTTTGCCGCTGGTGGCTACCGGGCTGGCCTGGGCTTGTTTTATTGCCCGCTGCGCTATGGCCTGCTGCACCCGGTTTTGCACAGTGGGGTTGGGTATCCCTGCAAGCGGGGCTTTCGTGGGCCGCACCATATTGGGTTGTGCTATTCGGGTGCCTTGTTTCATGGCCCGTTGTGCTATGGCCTGTTGCACCCGGGCCTGCACTGCCGGGTTGGGTATCCTGGTAAGCGGTGCGTTATTGTGCCGGGGCTGCGCCATATTGGCTTGTGCCGGGCTTATGCCTTGTTTTATAGCCCGTTGGGCTATTGCCTGCATTACCTGGCTTCTTACTGCCGGGTTAGGTATGCCTGCGGGCACATGGGTAGCGGTTATTGATGCAGGGCGGTTCAGTACCTGCATCGCTGGCGCAGCTGCGCTGCTGGCATTGTTGCTATTTACCCTTATGTTTATTTTGGGCCCTGGGCCTACCATTTTCACTAGCTTATTGGCAATAGAGTGGCTGCATGTTTTGCAGGGCATGTGCGCAAAGCGCATATTTATCTTGCCAATCCTGTTTATAAAGTTGGGGTCTTTCGCTTTTTGCTGGTTAAGCCAATGCATGAATTGCTGCTCCGGGTGTACTACAACAGGTGTTTGCCCGGGTGCCTGGGGCAGGGTGTTGTTCCACGATATTACATCTACGAAACTCGGCCCCCGCCTGCGTGTACCGGGCGGTATAAAAATGGCTCCGCCTGCCTGGCTGGCTTCAGGTACAGGCGATTTAATAAACGTATAAGGGGCTGTGCGGTTGCCGGCATTATTGGCAGTATAAACATCCGGGCCGGCAAGGCCTGCAATATTATTCTGAGGGCATTTGCAGCCGTTGCCGGAATCAAAAACCGGCATGTTGTCTTTCATCGTTATCCTGAAGGCGGCCTTCGGCTCCTCCTCAGCTCCTTCAGCCTGGTTACCGAATGGCCTGAAATTTTCAACAATTTTTATCAGCCGGTTCAGGCTGTTCCAGTCAGTTATGCTGCCGCCATTTTCTTCGGCTGCCGCATTAAGGGCTGTAGGTACAGCATATTCATTTCCTATAAACATGGCCTTGTTTTTTAAAAGTTTGCAATAGCCGAAGGCTGGCTTCAGTTGAATATAGCCCCGGCAGCAGTTGCTGGCTGCCGGGGCGGCAGGCTTAGTAATTCCTCTGCCTGGTGTACATTTTAGGCCTTACTGCAGGCATATCTTTCCTGCCAAACCTTTCCTGTATCAGGAAGGCGGGCTGCGTTGCATAGTCCCTTACTTCCTGCAGGCGCGCTGCACTGAGGTCAACCCCCGTAACAACCCTGTAGGCGTGTACATAGCGCTGTATGTTGTTGCGGAAGGCTACGGCCCAGTTAGATGCATCGTCTTGTGTCAGCGATACCTGGCTCCAGTTGCCATAGCGTATGCTCAGCAGTACTTTTTCGCCATGCACCGCCAGTTCGTAATAGCTGAGTATATCGTTGCCTCCCCAGCCCTGCAGGTTGCGCATCATGTCCACGCGGTCCATCCATTTTTCGGGGTAGGGCACCATAACCCTGCCGCCCAGGAATTCGCGCATTTCGTTGCGGGCCAGTATGTATTGCTGCACCAGCATTTCATGGCGTGCGGTCCAGGTAAGGTCGCCATAAGCGTTGTGGTTGCCTTCGGCCAGCAGCAGGTGCACTTCGCGCAGGTTGTTGAGTATCGGGAAGCCGTCGGCTACAATAGTGGTATTGTCATATTCGCGATAGAAGAGTATGCAGCTGTTCAGCAGGTTATGGAAAGCCTCCAGGAATTTTACCCGGGTATCAACCCCCTGAACCCTGCCCACAGCGCGCCCGGTGAGCGTAAGGCCGTATTCGTGGTCGTATTCATACACCCTGCGGGTGAGCGACAGGCGGTGCTGCTCGTCCTGTATATAGCCCCATAATATATGGCTGAGCGGGCGTAGTGGGCCGGCATCGAAGCGCATTAATGGGTCTAGACCGCGGTGCACTTTTATGTTCTGGAAGCGCAGGTTTACCATATTCATGGTCTGCACCAGCATGCCTTGCTCCATCCAGTAGTTCCAGATAAGTTCTATCATAAAGGGGTGGTCCAGTTGCTGTGCCTGCCAGTCGTCAATATTCCCCATTGACGCTGGTGCTTTATATTTTTGGCCCTGTGTTGTTGCTGCTGCGCCCTTTATGTGCGGTATAACTTTTTCCTTATCTATTCTTGCTTCCTTATCTTCAATATGGGTGCTGATAAGGCGTTCCATCACATAGTCAAAATACGGCAGGTGCCTCGATGTGCCCAGGTACGAGCGTATAGATTGCGTGTCCAGCTTTAATGTGCGCAGCATATAGGCCTCAGTGGCAAATTTGATAACATTGTACTCGTCGCTTGCTATAAATGGCGAGCGCCTGATATCAAATGGCCTTTCCGGGTAGGCAACACCCGCTTTATCGTAAAGCACGCTGTCGATAAACCTTTGGTACTCCTTAAAGTCAAGCGAATGTTTCAGGATATCCGTCCAGAAAACTTCGTCTGAAGTGTCGGTAAATGCGCCCCTTTCCAGCTTCACCCTTATAGCGTCTTCGCCTGCGGTTGATGTAACCAGCTCACCTACATAATTGAAATCAACTGAGGCCCGGCTGTTTGAGTTATCAGCTATGTCCTTGCCTTCTACAGTTATTGTATAATGGCCAGAAGTAATTTCATTAAACGGGATAAAAAAGGTGTGCAGGCTGCCAGAAATATCTTGTGTAATTTCTGGTTCATGGGCCATTTTCTTACCTACGATAGTAATGCCTTTTATCGAAGCGCCCGGTTTCAAAAGGTTGAGCTGCAACAGTATAGCCCCTTGTTCTGCGTCAGGTACCAGGTTGGGCTTAACGTTAGCTGTGTCGAAACCGGAATAGGTAATGCCTGACAAATATTCTGTTTTATTCATTGTAATTTGTTTTTAATAGTTAACGAATTTGTTTAACTGGTTCAGTACATCTTTTGATTCGCGCGTAACCCTGCTTTCCGACCTCAGCATAGCCCATTGGGTGAGCCATTTGCTCAGTACTTTGCTTTCGGCCAGCGCCGATATATTCATGTCGGCGTGGGCCTGGCCCATTACTGCGAATACAAGGCTAGGTGCGGCATTATTCATCCTTTCCGGTGCGAATTTCCAGGTGTTAAAAAGGAACTGCAGGTGGGCAGGCTGGCGGGTGCGCGACGGAAAAATGTCGGCCAGCCGTTTGCCGTTTAGCCGGGGTGGGCGGTGGTTGGCCAGCAGCTGCGTGAACGCAGGCATGGTGGCATTGAGTGCATGAATAGTGCTCTGGCTTTTGGCATCCAGCTTATCAAGCGGGTACATGCGCGCCCACAGCTTTTCAAACCTTTCCCACTGCGCATGGGGGTAAAGCGCTTTGCCAAAAGCAAGGCTCAGTTTTACCCTTATCCACGGGAAGGGGTGTGGGTCGCCGGGCCTTACCCTGAACATAAAGTACCGGGGCAGGCTTACAACGCTTATCAGCCCCAAGGTAGCGCCTATGCCCAGGTGGGCCATAGCCCAGAAATCAGCAATTATTTCTGATATCCAGTCGTTATAAAGGCCCCATGCCTCCTTGTTGGCGCTTGCAGCCTGAGCCTGCCTTATATCGGCACGGAGTGTGGCCACAAGGTCAAGCAAAGCTGCCCCCTGGTGCCCCACCTCGTGTATAAGGGACGAAGCTATGCCGCTGCTTATAAGGCGTTCCCGAGGCACCTGCACTACAGCCACCGGGTTTTCATCGCCCCCCGGCAGCCGGGTGCGGGCGCGCCTTATGGCTGCCCCATGGCCCCGGGTAACAAAGCAAACCACTTCAGGCGCATCATAAACCTTTGGCCTTAGCCGCAGTGCATCAGTAGCCAGTACATCCAGCCCGGCCATCCATACCCCGGTTTCATGCTCAGCGCGCTGGGTTACCACATTGGCAAAAATGTCCAGCTGGTCCAGCATTGCATTAAACCGCAGTTTGAGTATGGAAAACCTGCCCTGCGCTTCCTCGGTGCTTAACTCTTGCCCGGCCTTGCTCAGCAGCAGGTTAATGAAGGTTTCAATCCGCGCCCTCAGCTCTTTATTGTTTTTGACCATCAGGTCAGTTATACCCTTAAGGGCCGGGTCCGATATACATGCTGCGGCCACCATGGGCGAGTTAAGCGCAAAAGGGCGCATAGTATCCAGCCTGCTCTTGAGCGAGAGCGCCTCATTAACCAAAAACTGTGTTGCAAAAACCGGGCGGGCCATGTGAGTAGGTTTAGTAGTTTTCCTGATTATTTACCATATCCATCCTTATGTACAGGCGGTTGTTCTTAATAAACCACTTGCCTGAGCTTAATGCGCCGCCGGTAGCCGCAGGCTCCCCATCGCCGCTTGCGGGTGCTGCATAAGCAGGTTCGCCATAAGCTGGGGCACCATAGGCAGGTGCCGCGTAAGATGGTGCGCCATAGCGTGGTGCGCCGGGCTGTGGCCTTCTGCCGCGTGCAACAGGGTAGGCTTTTTTCAGCAGGCCGGGTGCGTAGTTCCTGGCAGCTAAAGTGGTAGCCCTGCTGGCAACCTGGCGAGGGCGGTTCCTCCATTGTGGGTTGCGTGCGGCCATGTTGGCTGCATTGCCTGCAAAGCGCACATAAGCCCTTGCTACTTCAAATTCCTTATCTTCATTGCTCAGCCCTTCCAGTTCCAGCTCGAAGAGGTTAGATGCCAGGCCGGCCAGTTTGCCGCCTATCATGCCGCCCGCCGGGCCACCCAGGAAGGTGCCAGCCGCAGTACCCAGTATTGGTAATGCTGTTTTAGCAGCGCTCTTTAGTATCCCGCCAATGGCTTTGCCAGCAGGGGAGCTGGCGAATGAGCTGATGCCCCTGGCTGCGCTCTTGATGAGTTTGCCCAGGAACTGCTCCAGTTCAGCTTCATTAGAAACAGACAGCAATTCGGTAGCCAGTTCCATTTCCTGCATTTCATGAAACACCTCGCCAGTTTCCTGGCTGTATTCGCCCTCGTATTCGTGGCCCATTTCATGCGATTCGAATTCGTCTTCGAACTCATTGCCTGTTTCGTGGCCGAATTCCTGGGCTTCATGGCCCATTTCGTGGCCGAACTCATGGCCAAACTCGTTACCAAATTCATTGCCAAATTCGTGGCCAAATTCATTTACTGTGCGGTTGTAATTGTGCATAACCTTTTAAGTTTAATTGTTAAGAATGATGTGATTTTCGTTTTGTGATTTTCTCATTAAGAAAAATCGTGCCAAACTCAGTTGGCGCGGGTTTCAGCGGTTTTTATCGAAATGGATTTCGCTGTTTGAAACGGATTTCGCCCCAAATCCGAAAGCCATTTCGCATTTCAGTTTTATGAAAATGCGGCTATTTTATGCGTTTTTGCCCTGCAATTTTGCCGAATAATTAAGGGTATGGAATATAGTTGTGCCGGGGCAGGCAATACCAATAAATGCCTCAAAATTTATTCAAAGCCGGGTGGGCTTTGCGCTTTCCCTTTGCGGTCCCTCTGCGTTCTCCGCGTGAAACCCTCGTGCCGGAATTTATTATTTAAACGGTTTAAGCCATCCCCCCATGTAATGCGCCATAGGCGCAAAAGCTTTGTAGCAGGTGTATTGCGAAAATCACACATCCTCCGTTAGGAGGTACCCCACAGCACACGCGCCAATGAAAATAGGAAAATAAAAATGTCCATTTTATTTGGAATTCCAAATTATTTGACAAAATGCCTTACCTTTATCCTGTTATGAGGTATTCAGATAACGCAATTACAGCCAGGAAAGATGCTATTGTCATGTATGTTGACATGAATAGCTATTTTGCGAGCTGTGAGCAGCAACGCCACCCCGAGCTTCGGGGCAAGGCTGTTGGCGTGGTTACCTACGATAGCCCTTATGCAGCCGTAATTGCGGCATCAATAGAAGCCAAAAGGATGGGTGTAAAAACCGGGATGCGCCTTACCGATTGCAGGCTGGTGTGCCCACACATAATACCTGTTACTACGCACCCTGCATGGTACAGGCAGGTACATGTAGATATTATGGGCATACTGAACAGCTATTGCGATGATGTGATGGCCAAAAGCATAGACGAGGCAGTAATGAATTT
>CANBTK010000069.1 GCA_947372365.1 Flavipsychrobacter stenotrophus
TTTGTCAGGGTTTTTAACTACAATATTTCCTTCTTGATAGTCGAACCACGCATAGTTACCGTGAATGCCATTTCGGGAATATTTCGTCCAGACCGTTAACCCCTCGCTGTAAACCCTAAACGTTTCTCCCGTCCGCACAGTTGCTTCGGCATAGTTGTCCATTCGCATATCGGGATCGTCAGCCACCAGTTGCTTCCATTCGTCCAGCGTGATATCTAAGTCTGAGGTTTCATCAAACCAGTCTTGCTTCTTTGTTATATGAAGTTCGTAGCCCATTATTCATGACTGGTATTTTAAAATTGCGGTTTAATACGAAACGAAAATAGCAGTTTTGACTTGTTATACATTGAGAAAAACCCAGAACATACCGAAGAAAGAAAAGAAGTACCATGAACCCTAAACCAATTTCATTTTTCAGCACATCTTTAAAGCTACCCTGGTGTAACTTGTGCCCTAGCCCTGCAAACCAGCTTCCTTAAGTTTAGCTTTCAGCCGCTTTACTTCATTTTCAAGTATCGCCACCTGATTGCGTTGCGGAGTCATTGCTGCATCTATTTCTTCAAGGGTATAGCGTGGCGTTATATACTGAGGGCAGTTCCAGTCATAGGCTTCAATTTCCAGCACCATCATGCGCTCAGGCTTGAATTTGTAATCACCCAAATCCAGCCGCGCAAATAGCCCCGGGCCATCTTTCAGGTCCACAATTGTGGCTGTGGCGTAAACCTTAAGCCTTGCCTTTGCCGGGTAATCAACCATTATCAGCGCAACCTTGTTATTGGTGGCCAGGTTGCCTACCGATATGTATTGCATATTGCCTTTAAAATCAATAAAGGCAATATGCTTGCTATCCAGCACTTTTAAGAAACCTTTAGGCCCGCCCCTATGCTGTATGTAAGGGTAGCCGCTATCGCCGGTGCTGGCCATATAAAAGCTATCCCTTTCTGCAATAAATGCCTCTTCATTCCCGGTAAGCCCATCTGCAAAGGTGGCCTGTTCCATCCGGGCATACGACGGGCGGCTACCCATTTTTTCCTGCATTTCTTTTACCGCAGGGGAGTAGGCTATTTCTGCAAAGTTCCTGGCCATTTCTTAGTTATTTAAATTTTCTGTCGGCCTCGGCTATTGCCAGGTCGTTGATGCTGGCGTAGCGTTTAGCCATGTAGCCATTTTCATCAAACTCCCAGTTCTCATTGCCGTAGGCGCGGAACCATTGCCCCTGTGCGTCCTGGTACTCATACTCAAACCTCACCGCAATACGGTTATCGGTATGCGCCCAGTATTCCTTTTTAAGGCGGTAGTTACTCTCCTTCTGCCATTTTTCGGTAAGGAAGCGCACTATTTCTTCCCTGCCGTTAATAAACACGTTGCGGTTGCGCCATTCGCTATCTATGGTATATGCCTTCGATACCCTTTCCGGGTCCTTGCTGTTCCAGGCATCTTCAGCCATTTGTATTTTCTGCTTTGCGGTTTCCGCAGTAAAGGGGGGTAGTGGGTGCCTTGGTTCCATTGTGTGGTTCGTTTTACTATGCAAAGTTGCAACTAAATTGCGCACCGCAAAATGGATTATTGCCGCATAGTGATGGACAATTTTCGCCTGTTGTGCAATGCTGCGTAAATTACCCGCCCACACAGCCTTTGAAAATATATTGTAAATTGCAACCTCTCATCCATGCCCATGAAGAAAACACCCGCCACTCAGCGAAAGAAAAAAGGCTTCCGTTTTTATCTCCTGCTATTCTTGCTGCTTGTTGCCATTTGGGCTGCGGGCTACCTGTTCCTCGACAATTCCGCAGTGGATATACATTGGCACGATACCTACTTTAGGATTCGCTGGTAGGCGGAGGATTATAAAAAGCCTGGGCTGACATAAAAACACTGCCTGGCGCACTCTCCTTGATAAAAACAAAGCGGCACCTGCAAAAACGCAGGTGCCGCTTTAATATTTGTTTACAGGCAAGGTTTACCCTTCCTGCTCATCATCATTGTCGGCATTTTCGGCGGCGGGCTCGCCATCTTCGGCCAGCAGCAGTATGGTTTCTGCTACGCCTATTGTTTCTACGCCTTTCAGCTTGCGCTGTATGGCCCGGGTGCGCTTGCCCATAACATCGTCCAGCTGGTTAAGGCCGGTTTGTATGTTAGATTGTGCTTTTTCCAAAAGGCCGCCAAACTGTTCAAACTCTTTCTTTACGCCTGCCAGTATCTTCCATACTTCGCCGCTGCGCTGCTGTATAGCCAGTGTTTTAAAGCCCATCTGCAGGCTATTGAGTATGGCTGCAAGCGTGGTAGGCCCGGTAACAATTATCTTGTAGTTGCGCTGCAGGTCATCAAGTAGGGCAGCCTTGCGCACTATCTCGCCATAAATGCCCTCAAACGGCAGGAACATGATGCCAAAGTCGGTAGTATTAGGCGGGTCTATGTATTTGTCGTGTATATCCTTCGCCATTTTCTTCACGGCTATTTCCAGCATTTTCTGCGCCACCTCTACCTTGAAGGGGTCGCCCAGTTCATACGCGTTCTGTAGCTCCTCGTAAACGTCTTTCGGGAATTTGGCATCAATAGGCAGCCAAACCACGCTCTTAGTCTCATCGCGGCCCGGCAGCTTTATGGCAAACTCTACGTGGTCGTCGCTGCCCGCCTTTGTTTTTACGTTCGATGAATATTGTTCTGGTGCCAGTATCTGCTCCAGCAGCATTTCCAGCTGCACCTCGCCTATGCCGCCCCTCATTTTTACATTGCTCAGTACACGCTTCAGCCCGCCTACATCCTGCGCCAGCGTCTGCATTTCACCAAGGCCCTTCTGCACATTTTCCAGTTGGCGGCCTACTATTTCAAACGACTGCCCCAGCCTTTCATTCAATGTCTTTTGCAGCTTCTCATCTACGGTTTCGCGTATCTGTTCCAGTTTCTTTTCAGTGCCATCTACCAATTTATTCTGCCTTTCCTCCATCTGGCCAAATTTGTCGCGCTGTAGGTTATTGAAGGCATCCATATTCTTATCGAATGTAGCCTGGAAGCCCTTGAACGAATTGTCTATGGCTTCGCGCATCAGGTTGTTGTCGGCTTTGGCACGGTCGGTAAGCGCAGCCATCTTTTCCTCCACTTTGCTGGTTATTTTATCCAGCTGGCTGGCAGTCTTATCCGTCAGCTCCTTTTGTTCCTGCTTCAGGCCATCAAACTTAGAGCGGAGCTCCAGCGTAAAGTCTTTCAGCCCGGTTACCATGGCTTCCCTGCTCTTGTCGTTGTTATCGTCCATTTTGCGGGTAAGCTCGCTTACCTTGGCATCAAGGGTCTTATTAATCACCTCCAGCGCCTTCTGGTTTTGCAGGCTTATAGAGTTCAGCGTCTGCGAAAACTCAGCTTTAAAGCTCACAAGGGTTTTGTTGAGCTCCTCGCGGTTGTCGCGGGCCGTTTGTGTGCTTTCTTCGCGGTTCGATTTAAAATCGTTTTTCAGGCTTTCTTCCAGCCTCAGCAGCACATCCGATAGTTTTTCTACTTTATCAGCCAAGGCGCCACCGCCACCCTTGCCCTTAAGGGCGAACTGCAGGATAATGATAATAAGCAAAAGTGCAAGCACTATTACATATGATACTACTTCATTCATAAAAGAAGGTTTTTGAAAAGCAAGGTAATGTACAATTTTTTGTTGTTTGGAACAGCAAATAGCGGGGTGAAATTTTACAGGCAGCCCCATCGGTGGCCTGTACCCAACTATTCCCACCAAAAAGTTGTCTTATTAAAAGGGTACAATTTTTATTTATTTGTCAGATACTTTTAGTAATTTTAGTATATTAAAATATCACTATTGGATTTAAGGCAGCTATTGGCACCTCAAATTAAAGTTGTTCCCGGGTTCATTTTAAATAATAGTACTATGGCAACGAAATTATTTACTTTTTTATCGGCTTTATTGCTGGGCGCCAGCGCCCCTTCGGCCTTTTGCCAGCAGAACATCCATCCCGCTAAAGGGCTCTCCCCCGTTGAAAAAAACTATACCAAGTTTTATGAGCCCACGGCAGTTAAGAACGAAGAAGTTATTGCCGGCAACAAGGGCTACGAAAACGACCCCGAACTTGGGGTTTTGTATGAAGATGCCCCCTGTACCAATTGTTATGAGCTGATAGGCAAGCGCACCCTTACATCTAAAACATATGCCAAGGCTGGCACTAAGGGCAGGGATGTGCTGATACAAAATGCTACGTCGCCACTACATTACAAAGATGCCAATGGCAAGCTGCGCACGCTGCACACCATATTGCACAAAAGCTGCACAAGGGGAGTATATGCAGCCAATGAGCAGGAACTGCCTATTATTATTGATGCCACCAAACAATCGTTTTCAATAGGCACTGGAAGCAGGAAGGTGGAAATGAACCGCAACCTGGAGTTGGTGTATATTGCGCCCGATGGCACAGAACAAAGCCTGGGCATCGCTAACTGGGGCAAACATACCGCAGGCGTTGACGGGGCATATGTGCCTGATGCATGGCCGGGGGTTGATATTGAAATGTACGTGATACGCGGCGGCGTAAAAACCAATTATATCATTAATAAGCCAATGCCCGCATACGCAGCCGGCAAGCTGGTAGTGCGCGACCACATGCTGATGGCGGCCGGCCTTTCGCTGAATGCTTACGGGCATAAAGAGTATGGCGGCAATATAGAGGTAGATGATGCACAGGGCGTAAAGGTTTACGGCTTATCGCGCCCCATAGCCTACGAAAAAGAGCATATGGAAACAACTACCCAGCAGCTCAGCTACACGCTGCAGGGCAGCAATACGCTCGATATTGGCATACCCGGCAGCCTTCTCAGCAAGGGTGCAACAGCCTACCCCTTAATTATTGACCCGCTTATACTGGATAGTACTGTCGTTGCGGTGCCCGGTTCATCGTACACCAATACCCTGCCCTATTCCAATGGCTGCACCATTGTCAATAACCTGGTTGTGCCAGCGGGTATTGAGGTAAATGACATCATGTTCACCTTCACCTATATGTCAACCGGCGGGGCTACTATGGCCAATGGCGCCTATGAGTTTTATGTGGGCAGTTGCAAAAGCCCCAGCCCTTACATCTATTACTGGTACTGCAATGTCTTTAGCTCAGGCTCCTGCACAGGCGTTGACCAGACTTTTTACCCCGATGTGCAGTCGTGCATACCCGCGCCTACCTGTTCTACTTATGTACTGCCGGTAACCATGTACTTCTACCAGACATACTCCGCAGCAGCCCCCTGCACCAATAGCTACATTACAGCTACTACGCCTCTTACTGTTATTATCTCCGGCCATACTGTGGAAATGCAAACCACCGCGCTAACAGGCCCGGCCACTATTTGCGAGGGCGATAAAACTACAGCAGCGGCAAGCGGCCACTATGGCGTAAGTTCTTATACTTACAGGTGGATGCCTGGTGGCACCAGCGGGCAGGCAGTAACACTATCGCCAACTGCAACCACCGTATATACCTGCACCATTACCGATATGTGCGGCAATACCGACTCGCTCACTGCTACAGTGAACGTACTTACTAACGACAACAAGGGCTTTACCATAGCGCCTGCGCCAGCCTGCATCAATAGCCCCATAACCATTTCGGGCCTGGGTACTGGTGCACCGGCCTGCTATAACTGGCTGGCACCCGGCAGCAGCCAACCAGCAGTAACCAACCAGCAAACATGGGTGACTCAATACAGCACCCCGGGCAAGTATGATATCACGCTCAATTACCAGAATTCGTTCTGCCTGTATCCAAGTACTATGCAGGTGGAAGTGCTGCCGCTACCTGTTGTTATTACCCCTGCGGAAATGACCGTATGCGAAGGGAGCGTGCTGAACATTACCGCCACATCGCCCACTGCCATACAATACCAATGGACCAAAACCGGCACCATATTTATAACAGTAGATAACCCTATCCACATTGCACCGGTAAAATTTGCTGATGCCGGAACCTACGAATTCCTGGGCACCGATAAATATGGCTGTGTTTCCCTTCCTGCTATCACCAAGGTATCTGTGGTTAGCCTGAATTTAGGGGCTATCACTGCCAGCCAAACCATACACTATGGCAGCAGTGTGCAATTAGATATTGCCGGCGGCACCCATTTTGTTTGGTCGCCAGATAATGGCACCCTCAGCAATCCTTTCATCAATAACCCTGTAGCTACCCCGGTTGACTCAGTTACCACCTACACTGTGCTGGCAATGGACGATAACGGCTGCCGCGATTCCGCTTCTGTAACTATAAAACTGGATTACAGCAACGATTTTATACCTACTGCCTTTACGCCTAATGGCGATGGGCTGAATGATATCTTTAAGCTGGGCAATGCCCGGTTCGACCGCCTGGCCAACTTCGAAATATACGACCGCTGGGGGCAGGTTATTTTTAGGTCAACCAATAAAAATGTTGGCTGGGATGGCACCTACAAGGGCGAACCAATGGACATGGGCGTTTACCACTACATAATAATGCTTTCAAGGCCTGACAATAGTTACGAGCAGATAAAAGGCGATGTAACGCTTATCAGGTAAGTACACAGTTTACCATTACTAATTAAAATGAATGCTTGTATTGAAGCCGCTGTGCGGCAGCTTCTTGCAGGCATTTGTTTTTTGGGGCTGCATTGCCTTTTGCGGCTGAAGATGGCAGCCACACAACATTAGCGGGGTTTGTGCGTTAGCATTAAAATTATGCGGGCGCACCTGTTGTTTGTGCGAGGGGGCAACTCTCAGCCGTTACAATAATCCATAATGTTAAATAAGGTTAAACCATTGGATGAATAATTATTTGCTTGTTACATTTGTTTTAATATTATGATGGGCATAAAAAAAATAAACCTGAAGTACCTGAAAGCGCTTATGATGATAAGCCAGGTTTTGCTGATGCTTTTTACGGCGCAATGGCTGTACACACAGTACGGTAGCCAGCGCGAGGACCTGAAAAAGAACCTTACCAAAATATTCACCGATGTTCAGCACCAGATATCTGACTCTATCCTGCTTACGCAGGTAATAGACCCGGTTACGGTAGCCGGGCAGCCCTATGCTGCCGAAAAGCGCATAGCCGAAAACACGAAACCTGTGTCCCTGTCGCCCAAGGGCCTGTACACCGTGCTTACCCACAGCAGCAACATATCTAGCAGCCGCGAAAAAGAGTTGTTTACTATTGATACGATTGCCTTTAACGAACTGTTCTGCAACCAGATGAAGCACAATGGCTGGAATTTCAATTCGCAGTGGATTAACAACAACGACAGCAACAAAGACGGCAAGAACATCTTCATAAAAAGCGACTTCTTTACACAAGAAAACGGTATAGTGGTTAAAAACTACAGTGCCTACCTGTGGTGGATGCTGCTGCCACAGTTATTCTTCGTCTTTATCCTGCTTTCAGTAACAGGCTTTGCGTTCCTTACTACTTACAGGGGGCTGAAATCGCAAATGAAGCTCAGCCAGCTTAAAGACGACTTCATCAGCAATATGTCGCACGAGCTTAAAACACCTATTTCTACTGTTAAACTGGCGCTTGAAGCACTCGGCAATTACAATGTTATAGACAACCCGCAGCAAAACAGGGCTTACCTCGGCATGGCTACCAACGAAATGGACCGCCTGGAACTGCTGGCCACCCGGGTGCTCAATACCTCGCTGCTGGAAACAGGCAAAATGTCGCTGCAGCGTGAGCAATATGACTTACAGAAACTGGTACAGGAAGTGCTGCAAACCATGCAGGTAAGGTTTGAGC
>CANBTK010000070.1 GCA_947372365.1 Flavipsychrobacter stenotrophus
AAATAAGCGAGTTTCATTTGATGCGCTCTACATTGACACTAAAGGTTTTACTTTTGACAGAGATGGATATAATGAAAGACGAAGCTAACGTAGCTGCCCATAAGAATGATATTCCTAATAAATGGAATACAATGAGCGATTCACTAAAGGAAAAAATTATTCAAGGGATTAAAGAAATCGAAGCCAAACAAGCAATACCGCTAACCGAAGTAGTCGGTAAATTAAGGGCTAAATACAAATTAAACAGTGAAAAAGAAGAAATGGAGCATTAAAAAAGAAAACGTCCAACAGATCTTTTCTGATGTCAACTGCAAGGAAATCATTTAGAATAAATTCAACGAACGCTTTTTGAAAATAAAAATAGTAATTGCGCTGTTTGCTGCTTTGTTCACCTTCTCTTGTGAGAATAAAAAACAGGGCAAAGCCTTTGATATTTTTAACGAAGGTGTGCGTTTTAGCCTTGATGCGGCAGATGAAGGTAACAAAGGAAACTATGAAAAAGCATCACAACTGAATCGGCTGGCGATTGGCAAATTCAAGGAAACACTAAAACTTGATTCGAACCACGAGATTGCAAAAAGTGCGTTAGCACACAGCTTCTATATTGCCGGAGAATATTCCGAAGCTATAAAGTGGTTTCAACTAGCTATGAGGACCAACGAAAAAGACGCAAGTTGTTACCGGGAATTGGGGTTATGCAAAATAAATAACGGCGACTATATTGCCGGAAAAACAGATATTGACACCGCCTTTTTACTGGACACTTCAAAAGAAATAAGGGATATAACCATACAGGATATAGCAAATATTGGAAAGCAGGCGTTCGAGTATGGGGTAGGCTACATAAAACAAGGCGAAGATAAAAAAGGTAAAGATTATCAAACAGCCGGCGTAGGGATATTGATGCTCGCTTACGAATATGACAGCACACAAAAAAATATTGCGTTAACCATATCTACCTTAGCTGAGAGGGCAGGAAATAATACGATAGCAAAACAATACAGCATATTAGCCGCTTATTAAATGGCTAAGGCCTTTTTATTAAAAGGCTCATTTCTTTGCCTTTTTCACTACCTCAATTTTACTTACTTCGCTCATTGCAATGGTAGCATAGTGTTTCCATTTATCAGAGTGCCGCTCGGGAAGCTGTACCCAGCCCCCCATCGGCCTGCCGCCCATAGGGTCAAACAATTTGGCTCCTTCAAGTGCCAACGCTTCATCGAGCGAACCTCCCGATAATTTAACTATAAAATCGTCTTTCTGAAACATAACGCCAGCCTTGCCATTGGGCGCTTTAATACACATGGCACCAAACATTTTGCCCTCCTGCGCACCGGGCAACTCAGTCGCTATCTTATGAAATAGTTCTTCTGCATTTGGCATGAGGTTACATTTTTAGCGAAATTACAAACGTAATTTAGGATATTTGCACCTTCTTAGCACCAACGTAAAAACTAATCCCAACCCACTGCATGAAGAGTTTAGAGCAATTAAAAAAATGGTGCCATGGTTCCTTGCTGTCAGGCGATGGCGAAGATGTTGCCATTGAAGGGCTGGATATAGACAGCCGCAACATTGAGCACCCCGAAAGCTCGCTCTTTATAGCACTTAAAACCAACCTTAGGGATGGGCACAACTATATTGCCGATGCTTACGCACATGGCGTGCGCAGCTTTCTGGTTTCACAAAGTATTGATGCCGCCCTATACCCGGCAGCCAATATTATACTCGTAAAAGATACCCTGGCCGCACTGCAGCAAATAGCAGGCAACTACAGGAAACAATTCAAGTTCCCTGTTATAGGCATCACTGGCAGTAATGGCAAAACAATAGTTAAAGAATGGCTCTACCAGCTGCTTGGCAGCCAGTACAATACAGTAAGGAGCCCTAAAAGTTATAACTCACAGGTGGGCGTGCCGCTTTCGGTATGGCAGATAGAAAAGGGGCACGAGCTTGGTATATTTGAGGCCGGCATATCGCAGCCCGGCGAGATGGACAAACTGGAAAGAGTGATACAACCCTCTATAGGTATTTTCACCAACGTTGGCGAAGCGCACAGCGAGGGCTTCATGAATATCCGCCAGAAAATAAACGAAAAACTGGTGCTGTTCAGCCACGCCCGCTACCTCGTATATTGCCACGACCACGCACAGCTTAACGAGTGCATTGTACCCTACATGCACCATGTAAGTGGCAGGAACGAAGAGTACTCGCTACAACTATTTTCATGGTCAGTAAAGCAGGATGCTAACCTGCGCATTACAGCCATCAACAAGCAGCAAAATAAAACTGAAATAACAGGCCTTTACCAGGGTGCGGAAATGGCTATTACCATTCCCTTCAGCGATGCAGCATCTATCGAAAATGCCATACACTGCTGGTGCGTAGCGCTGCTGCTTAAAATGCCGCAGGAGGCCATTCAGGCGGGCATGGCTGCATTGCAACCGGTATCTATGCGCCTGGAGCTAAGGCATGGCTCCAACGACTGCACCATCATCAACGATGCTTACAATTCCGACCTGACTTCATTACAATTGGCCTTGGCTTACCTTGACCAGCAGCGGCAGCATATGCAGCATACTGTCATCATGTCTGACATGCTGCAAATGGGCAAGCGCGACCTGGACCTTTATGACGAAGTTGCAACGCTGGTAAGCAAGCGCAGCATACAGCGTTTTATAGGCATAGGCCCTGCGCTTTACAAAAACAAAGCATCGTTCAGGAAGCATAAAAAACTGCGCAGTATCTTCTTCAAATCCACCGCCGATTTCCTGAAGAATTTCCACTTGCTCACCTTCAGCAAAGAAGCCATACTGCTCAAAGGCGCACGCGTATTTGCATTCGAAAAAATAGGCTTGCTGCTGGAACAGCAAATACACCAGACGGTGCTATCCATCAACTTGTCAACACTCCGCCAGAACCTGGATGTGTTCAGGGCTGAAGTGCAACCGGGAATTAAGTTTATGGCTATGGTAAAGGCATTTGCTTATGGCAGTGGCAGCTTTGAAATTGCCAACCTGTTGCAACACGCCGGGGTTGACTACCTTACAGTCGCCTATACCGATGAAGGTATTGCACTGCGCAAATCAGGCATTACAGTGCCTATCATGGTCATGAGCCCAGATGCTACTTCGTTTGACAGGATGATAGCCTGGAAACTAGAACCCGAAATATATAACTTCCGCTCACTGGCTATGTTTACGCAAATAGCCTATACCCTACAGGCGCACCAATACCCCATACATATAAAACTGGATACCGGCATGCACAGGCTGGGCTTCGGGCAAGGCGATTTAAATGAATTGGGCACCCTCCTTAATGAAACCCCAATACTTAAAGTGGCCAGCATCTTCAGCCACCTGGCTGCGAGCGAAGACCCAGAGCAAGACTATTTTACCCAACAACAAGGCAGCTTGTTTGAGCTGATGAGCGGCCAGCTCATGGAGGCAATTCGCTACCTCCCCGCACGGCACCTGGTTAACTCAGCTGGCATAGTGCGCCACCCTTCTCTGCATTACGATATGGTGAGGCTGGGCCTGGGACTCTATGGCGTTGACGGCAGCCATGTGCTGGAAAGCAAGCTAAGCCAGGTAAGCACGCTCAAAACAATGCTGGCGCAGGTAAGGGATGTACCGAAAGGGGAAAGCATAGGTTATGGGCACAAAGCCATCGCTGCGGAAAACATGCGCATCGCCACCATATGCATTGGCTACGCCGATGGCTATTTCAGGGCATTTGGCAACGGAAATGCCTACGTACTCATCCACGGCCAGCAAGCTAAGACAATAGGCTCCATTTGCATGGATATGTGCATGGTAGATATCACTAACATCCCTGATGCCAAAGAAGGCGACGAAGCCGTTGTCTTTAGCAACGAACTACCCGTTACTGAATTAGCCAAATGGGCAGGCACTATATCCTACGAAGTAATGACCAGCATCTCACAAAGGGTGAAGAGGGTTTATGTGAATGAAGGGTAATTCAGTCGGCAGTTTTTTTCAGTCGGCAGTATGCAGTTGGCAATTTGCAGTCCCCTGTTTTAGTTGGTGGTTGGTAGTGGGCAGGTTATAATTCCGATCATTTCCAGCCATTACATTTCATCAAATTCATACAAGCCGGGCAGAAATGGTTTTCTTCGTCAAAATGATTTTGACCTTCGGCATCGCGCATATAGCATGCGGTACTCGTACAATGGGGAATGCCAAAATTATGCCCAAGCTCATGAATAACAACCTTGTACAACTGACTGGTCAAATTATTTCGATGCAACCTATGTAGAGATACTACAGATGCCCTTCCCGGTTGATAGCCTAATCCCATCACTCCCCAGTCGGTAATATTTCCTTTGCTTGTGCTAATATCCTGATAGGCCAGACCGACAATAATAGTGTTTCCAACAGACCGTCGCGCCAGGAATGCAATTAAAGAATCTGCCTTATACCGATTTCTTGGAGCGTAATAAGCTGACGCAGGCAAGGGGATTTCGGCATTGAGCTTTACCTGATCATATGACTTTTGAAGGGTGTTGTACAAAAAAGTGACCTCACTGGTCGGCATTCCACAAAACGGCTGAATAACTATGGTGTCAACGCTTCGCACCCTAGGAAAGGCACATGCGACTCTTTTTAGTGCATAGTTAGGCAACAAAAGAAATGAACTTGCGATTAGAATTAAAACTGCACCCCAAATCAATAATTTCCTTGTCATGTTACCACTAGATGTCAAAGGTTAATACCGAAAACCCTAAAAGGTCACCTGTGCGCAAAAAGAAACTTCTAACTAAAACTACCCTTCGAGGTGAATAGAAATAACGATCATTCTGGTAAGCAGTTTTTCCAAGGCATTGGTAAGGGGGAGGTTCCTGTCAATAAAGAGCTGGTTGGTAAGCCCTTGGCTCAACTTTATTTCAGGAGAAAAAATGAAATTAGGGTTAAAGAATTCAAAGCCTACACCTATTTCATACCCAAAATCTACCGGGCTTACTTTCAGGAATTCGTCTGTGCGGCGCGAACGGGCGTTTGCTGCAAGGTCGTAGTCGAACTTAGTACCAACAATAGCGTAAAACCTGAAGTTATTAATACGGTCACTTTTGAACTTTAGTTGCAGGGGCAAGTGCATATAAATAGCCTCAATCCCCCTGTCGGCAAGGCTATCTTTAGGGTATCCGTAACGGTATTCCAACCTCTTTTCGGCGAAAGCAAGCGACGGCACAAAACGAAGGTCAATGAAATTGGTAAGCTTGAGGTTGCCCAGCAGGCCCAGGTTAAAGCCTGGCTGCCAGTGCGGTTGTATAGTTTTAAAGGTATCTGTATTGGCAAATGAAGAAGAATAGTTTACCTGATAAACCGACAAATTAACGCCGAACGTAATGCCGAAGTAGTACTTTTTATCGTCGTGGTCCGGCATACTCAATGCAACGCGCTGGGCTATAGCTGGGAAAGAAAAAAGAAGTACAATAAGTGGTAATAATATTCTGCCGGGGCGCATGAAGTAGTCAATTGTTCTGGTAACTAACGCAAAGTACGAAGTTTACAGTATGTATCTTGCCCGTTTTCCACATTTATGACACCGAAATAACAATTTTTTACAAATTTTTTTCTGTTAGGTGCAAACTTTTAATTAACTTTGTTCCACTATTTACGGTTAAGAAATCATTTTTTCCAAAAATAAAAGATATTTCCCTGACACCGTGAAAACTACAGCCCCTGCACCTCAGGGGCTTTTTTTATGCCCCTAAAGCTCTGAAACTGCACCAAACACTAACAAATAAGACAAAATCACTTGCAAACAAAATACATTCAATTATGCGAGTGAGAGCCCCAAAAACAAACTTATAGTTTTTGACTTACATAAAATCAATAAGTTTAAAAGCAGGGAAAATTATTTTTCTAATACCCGAAGCCCACATAACCCTGTTGAATCCAGGCTGCCACTCAACATAACTCAGGGAAGCTCAAAACAAAAAAATGGTTTCCGGATTGCAACCCGGAAACCATAAAATAATATACCTGACAATATTGTTAACTGAACAGGAATGCCACGTCGTCCTTAGTAAGCTTCTTCATGAATGCGTTATCGTCCGATACCAGTTCGTTGGCCAAAAGGCGTTTACTTTCCTGCAGCTGAAGCATTTTTTCTTCCAGCGTATCCTTACAAATAAGCCGATAGGCAAAAATGTTCTTTGTCTGGCCTATACGGTGGGTACGGTCAATAGCCTGTTGCTCTACAGCAGGGTTCCACCATGGGTCTACTATGTACACATAGTCGGCCGCAGTAAGGTTAAGGCCTATACCACCAGCTTTCAGCGAGATAAGGAACACCCTGCACTCATGGTTATTCTGGAACTCCTGTATGGCGTTTTCCCTTTGTGTTGATGAACTGCTACCATCAAAATACACATAACTGATTTCTTCTTCGTCCAGCTTCTCCTTTATGAGTGCCAGCATACCCAGGAACTGCGAGAAAATAAGCACCTTATGGTCGCCTACATTTTCCGTTATTTCCCTCGATAGCTCATCCAGCTTTATAGAGTGGTTCTCAAATTTCTCTTCGTCATTCATTATAGCCGGCGAGTCGCATATCTGCCTAAGCTTGGTAAGCCCTTGCAATATGTGCATCTGCGACTTTTCCATGCCCTTCTCTTCTATAAGGCCCAGTATCTTAGAGCGGTAGGTATTACGGTAGGCATCGTATATTTTACGCTGCTCCGTACCCATTTCGCAATACAATATTGTTTCTGTCTTTTCCGGCAAGTCTTTGGCCACCTGTTCTTTAGTGCGGCGCAGCAGGAACGGGTAGGTAAGCTTCTTTAATTGCTGCTTTACTTCCCCTTCGCTGAATTTATCAATAGGCGTAGCGAATTCGCTCATGAAAAATTCCCTGCTGCCCAGCATGCCGGGGTTCAGGAAGTTCATTTGCGCATACAGGTCGAAAGTGTTGTTCTGCAAAGGCGTACCGCTCAGCGCCAGCCTGTTTTTACAGTTCAGCAATAACGAAGCCTTAGCTACCTGCGACTGCGGGTTTTTGATTGACTGCGATTCATCTAAAACCACATAATCAAAGTTGATGTCTTTAAATATCTTGATATCGCTGCGCATAGTACCATAAGTGGTAATAATAACATCGAAATCGGCGAAAGCCTTAACGGTTGATGCCCGCTTAGGCCCGTGGTGGATGATCTTGGTAAGCGTTGGGGTAAACTTGTTAATTTCATTCTCCCAGTTAAACATCAGCGTGGTAGGGCAAACTACCAGGTAGCGCGGGTTTTCGTGCGTATTCTTATAATGCTGGAAGAACGTAAGCGTTTGTATGGTTTTACCCAAACCCATATCATCGGCCAATATGCCACCCCACCCTGCTTCGTTCAGGAACTTCAGCCACTGGAAGCCAGCGAGCTGGTACGGGCGCAAAACTGCCTGCAGGTGCTCAGGCGGCTGAATAGATGAATAGTCGTTATCCAGTATATTCTCCAGGCGGGTTTTCTTAATCTGCAGCTCTTCGAGCAAAGCTGTTTCGTCAATTTCAGAAAGCAGCTCGTCAAGTACACTGAAGTGGAATTTTTTAAGGCGTATTTTATTGCCCTTGGTTTCGCCCACTTTTAAAAGCAGGGAGTATTTTTTAAGCCAGTCATCAGGCAAAAGCCCTATAGACCCATCGCCCAGCTTTACGAAATTCTGTTTTTGGGCAAGCGCCTTTTTAACCTCGATAATAGACACCGACTGGTCGCCGA
>CANBTK010000071.1 GCA_947372365.1 Flavipsychrobacter stenotrophus
GGTGGGTGCAGCCTTAATTTCAGTAATGCTTTTTGGCTCGTTGGCGGCAGTAGCGGGCGCAAGGCTGGCTGGCTGCTGTGTGGCATATTGAGGGGCATGGGCAGCCGGCTGCCTTAACACTGCGGTTATGCCGGCAACCAGTAAAAGAAGTGCTGCGGCTGCCCACCAGTAAATGGGTAGCTTTTTGCGCTTCGGAGGGGCATCCAGGCGGCCCTGTAGTTTTTCCCAGGCATCTTCCTTGCCAAAAACCACCCCTGTCGAAAGTGGGTCCAGCCTGTCAATCTGTTCTTTCAATTTATTGCCTTGCATACATTTTAATATTCCCGGGGCTGCCCCCGCTTTACAATACTTAACTATAGCAGCCGCTTTGCTTTATCAGCTTCTGCAACGCTGCTTTTGCTTTATTCAGTTGCGATTTCGATGTGCCTTCGGTTATGCTTAGCATAGCGGCTATTTCCCTGTGGTTATAGCCCTCCATTACAAAGAGGTTGAAAACAGTCCTGTAGCCATCAGGCAGTGCCATTACCAGCTTAAATATCTCCGCTGCGTTCATGCGCCCTTCCAGCCCTTCATCTATCATTACTTCCCCCGCATAAGCTTCTTCAACTATTTTCAGGGTGCCAGCCTTGCGTAAAAACATCAGGCATTCGTTCACCATTATTTTCTTCAGCCATGCGCCTATTGCGCCCTGCCCGCTATAAATAAACCTGTCAATGCTTTTAAAGAAGCTAAAAAAGCCGTTCAGCATCAGTTCCTCGGCATCGGGCAGGTTTTTAACGTACCTCAGGCACACCATCAGCATAGCTTCGGAATAGGCGTCGAAGAGGTACTTCTGGCATATCCTGTCCTGCTTTTTGCATCCGTCTATGGCCTTTTGTTCGGTCATTAAGCTGTTGTAGTGTGTTTGTATATAGAAAGATATGCAAGAAGGGGCGGAAAGGTTGCCCGGGTTAATAAATATTTCTTTCGGGTGCGGATGGCTTATCAGGGCGTAACCCCTGTTTCCCTCGGTATTGCAGGTTTTATATATAAGCCTATATTTGTGATTGGTAGCCTTTTGTAAAAATAATCCGGGATATATGCGCCTTTCAGCTTTGTTGTTTTGCTTGTTGTTTTTCTCTCGCCCCCTGCTTGCGCAGGATAAGTCGCCATTATCATGGTTTTCTGATAAATGGGATGATGCCCAATACCTGGCCTGCAATACCGCAGCGCATGCAAGCTATATGAATGATAGCGAAAAGAAGGTTATTTATATACTGAACCTCGCCCGCATGAACCCGAAGTTGTTCTGCGAAACGGTATTAAGGCGCTACCCCGACATTAATTCCGACTATCATTACAAATCCTCGCCTTATTTTAATTCACTGATAAGGCGGCTTAACATTACAAAGCCCCTGGGTATTTTGTCGCCTGATTCTGCTTGCTGGGCCAGCGCCTACGAACATGCGGCAAGTTCGGGGGAATCGGGATATGTGGGGCACGATAGGCAAACCGAAAAAGCAGCTAGTGCCAAACATTTTATGGGCGAGTGCTGCGACTATGGGCACAACAAGCCAATAGATATTGTTATGTCCTTGCTTATAGACCAGGATGTGGAGTCGCTGGGGCACAGGGAGATTTGCCTTGGCGCATATACGAAGATAGGTGTGGCTATCCATACCCATTCCCAATACAGGTTTACTTCTACACTTGATTTGTATTATTAGTGGGCCAGGTGCATTAGCCTAAATCCATGTTAGCAACGCCATTGCGGCCCACAGCATAACAGTAGCAGGCTGCCATGTAGTAACTAATTGTAGTGCCCTGAAAAGCCTTTACTGCTTTTTTATCAATGGTAGTTACCCACGCAACTTTGAGTTTATTTTCCTGGCAATATTTTAGCAGCGATTTGAGTTTGCCGGGGTTGTCATAGTATTGGTTGCTCCATTTTATTTCGCATACCCACCTGGGTTGTTGTAGTTTGTTTACGCATACAAGGTCTACCTCCCCTCCCTGCCAGGCAGAAAAGTATAATGGCACATGCCCCCAGTGCAGGTATTGGGCAATGATGGCAGTTTCTACCATCTGCCCGAACTGGCTGTCGCTTGCCGTGATGGGTGCAAATAAGGCACACCTCATGCTGGGGTTGGTTAGGTATACCTTAAACCTTGTTTCCCTTATAAACCGCTTAGTGTTAATACCTACAGGGTATAATATTTTTATTAAAAAAGCTGCTTCAAGGTACTCAAGGTATTTACGGATGGTTACCTTATTAACCCCCGAATTTTGGGCAAGGCTCTCCAGGTTGCATTCATTCCCGCTGTTGAAGGCAATTACATTGAAAAGCGAATTTAATTCCTGTACATCGCTTATGCCATATAGGCTTGGCAGGTCGCGCAGCAGTACTTTGTCAATGATATCGCTCCTGATAAATTTGCCGGGGTCCTCCTGTATAGTGTCGCTGAAAATGACTTCCGGGTAGCCTCCGAAGTTGATGTAATTGATGAAGTGCTCGTTCAGCGTTTGGGTATCATTGGTGTTATATGCTTTGGCTTTTGCCCCGCCCACTTCTATTGCTTCTTCATAAATAAGGTATTCGAGGCCTTTTAAGTGAAGGAACTCCTGAAACGTTAAAGGCGGCAACATGAAGTCGGTAAAGCGCCCCGCACCTGATTCATTGCTTTTTAATTTCAGCGCTGCAGCTGCAGAGCCGGAAACAATGAATTGCGTGCCCGGGAAAAAATCAACTATCGACTTAAGGTGTACCTCCCATTGCTTCAGGTACTGTATCTCGTCAAATATCATTATATACCCCTGTGGGTCATTGTCGTTTAATGCCAGGCGGCACATCTCGAATAATTGCTCCAGCCCTATATTATTATAGATTGGCGCATCTACGGATAGGTAGCATATTTTGCGCTGTCCTACGCCTTTTTGTATCAATTCGCCTATTGTTTGGAATAGCATTACCGTTTTCCCTACCCTGCGGGGCCCCATCAATACAATGGCCCTGCGCACATCGGTTTGTTGTACTTGCTTAAATAATAAATCAAAGTACAGCCGCTTTTTTAACCCGGCATATTGTTTTGGGATAATGCCTGTATCCCACCACGGGTTTTCCAGGCGCATACGCTTAATAATAAGTTCCTGTGATATTGACTGCATTTTAGCCATGATAAGAACAAATTTACAGCCTATTTCAATAAAAAATTCCAAATAAGAACATTTAAATGTGCTTATTTGTGTTAAAATCTATGAATAAGGGCTTTTAAAGGTTTTTGAGGGCCTTAAACAGGGAATTATTTGCCAGCAACACAATTACGGGTAATGTAATATGTGTGAATTTTTAAATCCTTTCGCATCCCCTTTACTTACCCCCAAAAATTTGTACGTTTGCACCATGATTGCTACACTCGAACAAGCCACCAAACTAGGCCTTCGCGAAGAAGAATTTGAAAAAATAAAAGAAATACTGGGCCGTACCCCCAATTTTACTGAAGTTGCTATGTACTCCGTAATGTGGAGCGAGCATTGTAGCTACAAAAATTCCATAACCTGGTTAAAGACTTTGCCCCGCGATGGCGACAAACTGTTGGTAAAAGCAGGCGAAGAAAATGCCGGCCTCGTTGATATAGGCGACGGCTGGGGCTGTGTGTTTAAAATAGAATCCCATAACCACCCATCGGCCATCGAGCCTTTCCAGGGCGCGGCAACGGGCGTGGGCGGTATTCACCGCGATATCTTTACAATGGGCGCAAGGCCTATTGCATCGCTTAACTCCCTTCGCTTTGGTAAAGTAGATAACCCGAAAACAAAGTGGCTGATAAAGGGCGTAGTAAAAGGCATAGGGCATTATGGCAATTGCTTTGGCGTACCTACTGTAGCCGGTGAAGTATATTATGAAAGCTGTTACCAGACCAACCCGCTTGTTAACGCTATGAGCGTAGGCGTGGTGAGGGTGGGGCAAACAGTGTCGGCAACATCGCACGGCGCAGGCAACCCGGTATTTATAGTGGGTGCATCAACCGGTAAAGACGGTATTGGCGGTGCATCATTTGCATCGGCTGATATCAGTGCTGACAGCGCAGAACAGTTGCCATCGGTACAGGTTGGCGACCCGTTTGAAGAAAAGAAATTATTAGAAGCCTGCCTTGAAATGATACCTACGGGAGCATTGATAGGCATGCAGGATATGGGTGCAGCTGGCATTACCTGCAGCACCAGCGAAATGAGCGCCAAGGGCGAGCATGGCATGATCATCCACCTGGATAAAGTACCTACCCGCCAGGCCAATATGAAGCCATGGGAAATGCTGCTGAGCGAAAGCCAGGAACGCATGCTGATAGTGGTGAAGAAAGGCCGTGAAAGTGAGGTTGAAAAAATATTTGACAAATGGGATATCCATTGTGTGCAGATAGGTGAGGTAACTACGGACGTGAACCTGAAGTATTATATGAATGGTGAGCTTGTTGCTGATGTGCCTGCTGAAAGCCTGGTACTGGGTGGCGGTGCGCCTATTTATACCCGCGAGTATAAAGAGCCTGCTTATTTCGCCGAAATCAACAAATTTGATATGAATACGGTAGCTGTGCCTGCCGACCTGAAGGAGGTAGCATACCAGCTTATCCAATTGCCTAACATAGCCTCCAAACATTGGATTTACGACCAGTATGACAGCATGGTAGGCACGGGCAATACCAACACCAATGCCCCTAGCGATGCCCCTGTGGTGCGCGTGCATGGCTCGGAAAAGGGCCTGGCGGTAACTACCGATTGCAACAGCCGTTACGTATTTGCCGACCCTTATAAGGGCGCTATGATAGCGGTGAGCGAAGCTGCAAGGAATATAGTGTGCAGCGGCGGCACCCCGGTAGCTATAACCAACTGCCTGAATTTTGGCAACCCATACAACCCTGAAGTGTACTACCAGTTTGTACACGCTATAAAGGGCATGGGCGATGCCTGCCGCAAATTTGATACCCCTGTAACAGGCGGCAACGTAAGCTTTTATAACCAGAGCGAAGATGGCCCGGTGTACCCAACGCCTACAATAGGCATGGTGGGCGTACTGGATAACCTGAGCCAGAAAATGACATTGGGTTTTGTGCACCCCGGCGACTGCATCTATTTGCTGGGTGCGAGCAAAGACGATATTAACTGCTCGGAATACCTGCACCACATTATAGGCGCTACGCATAGCCCAGCGCCATACTTTAACCTTGACGAAGAATATAAATTGCAGCAAACAGTGGCACAGCTTATCAGCGCGAAGCTGGTGAAGTCGGCGCACGATATTTCGGAAGGCGGCTTATTCGCCTGCCTGCTGGAAAGCGCTATGGCTAATGGCCTGGGCTTTAACATGCATACCGATGCTAACTTCCGCAAGGATGCTTACCTTTTCGGCGAAGCGCAAAGCAGGGTAGTAGTATCTGTAAACCCTGACCTGCACGCCATATTTGAGGCTGAGCTGCACGGGCTGCCTTTCCAGAAAATTGGTGTAGTCAATGCCAATAAGGAAATATTGGTTGATGGCGGCCATTGGGGTTATATAGCTGACTGGAAAGAAGCTTATGATTCGGCATTAGAGAAATTGTTAGCATAATATTATTTGGTAGAAAGTCAAAAGTAGAAAGTAGAAAGCTCTGATCAGGCACGTAATTTATTCGGGCGTTGGAAAACAGCTTTTGGCTTTCTACTTTTTACTTTAGACTTATCCAACATGCACATCCTCATTGACAACTACGATTCTTTTACCTACATACTGCACCACTACTTGTTGCAGGCGGGTGAGGAATGCGTCGTTTACCGCAATGACGAAATAACGCTGGATGGGTTGATTGCCCTTAACCCGGAGCGCCTCATCATATCCCCTGGGCCTGAAACACCCATGCAGGCAGGCATCACTATGAGTGCCATAGGCCACTTTTATAACCGCATCCCAATACTGGGGGTATGCCTCGGGCATCAGGCGTTGGGTATGTTTTTTGGCGCTGAGCTTGTGCATGCCCCTTACCCTATGCATGGCAAAACAAGCGAAGTAACCCATAGCGGGCATGCCTTATTTACAGGTATTCCCTCCCCCTTTACCGTTATGCGCTACCATTCGCTGGCGGTTGAAAAATTTGAGGGCACGGGCCTTGAAGCCATAGCCCATACCGCCGATGGCACGGTTATGGCACTGTGCCATAAGCAATACCCGTGCGTGGGTGTTCAGTTCCACCCGGAATCGGTAGGCACGGGCTTTGGGCAGCAACTGCTCAATAACTGGGCCGGGCTGTAGCCATTGACTTTGCACCCGCTAAAGAGCCCCTTTCACTTTTATTATTTCTCCTTATTTTTGCCGCCTCATGAAAGCAAATGTTTTTTTACTGGGCTGCATACTGTCGCTGGCTGCGGTGGGTTGCGGCGATAGCAAAAAGGGGAGTGTGGCACAACTGCCCACGCCCGGCGTTACAATAGACAGTGTTAGTGAGCCGGTTGTAGAAGATGAGCTCAATAATGGGCAGTTTACGGTGGTTATTGCAGCCGATAGCGAAATAAAAGGCGGGGTGTATGATATAAGGGCTGAGTTTGGCGTAAGCATTGCCAATGGTAAATTTACGATGCCAAAAGGGCTGGATGAGTATAAGCTGGAGATAAAGAAGGGCGATGCCCCATATACCCGCATTATAGGCTTCAGGCTGCCGAAAGACACTGCATTCCACGAATATATGCTGGTGAAAGGCCAGAAATCGGCGATAGAAATGAAATACCTGAAATCATATACCTTTGAGTAAATGATGATAGAAAGGTAACAATCCCATAAAAGTAATACCTTTAATTTGTAACTCTTATTTATAGCACTATGAGTATTCCAGTTGTAGACCTTGCTGATTTTAACAGCAACGACCCCCAGTTAAAGCAGGCATTTGTAGCCCAGCTGGGTAAGGCATTTGAAGAAACCGGCTTCGTGGCCGTAAAAAACCATGGCATTTCTGACGAACTGATAGCAGAGCTTTACCAGCATGTACAGGAGTTCTTTAACCTGCCTACTGAAGCAAAGAAAGGCTACGAAATACCAGGCCTTGCAGGCCAGCGTGGCTACACCTCGTTTGGGCAGGAGCACGCCAAGGGCTTTGATGCGCCTGACCTTAAGGAGTTCTTCCAGTTTGGGCAGGAAGTAACTGATGGCGACCCTATAAAAAATGAATATCCCGATAACGTAAATGTGAGCGATGTGCCAGCCTTTACCCCTACATTGCTTAAGGCTTACAGGGGTTTTGAAGAATCGGGCAATGCGCTGCTACGTGCCATAGCCCTGTACCTGGGCCTGGAAGAAGGCTATTTTGACCAGCATGTACACAATGGCAACTCTATATTGCGCGCAATTTACTACCCGCCAATTACCAGCGAGCCAAAATCGGCTATAAGGGCTGAGCAGCATGAAGATATTAACCTCATTACCCTGCTTGTAGGCGCATCTGCCGACGGGCTGGAGATACTGAGCAAGAAAGATGTGTGGGTGCCTGTAACATCGCTGCCAGAGCAAATAGTATGCAATGTAGGCGATATGCTGCAGCGCCTTACCAATAACAGGCTGCGCTCCACCACCCATAGGGTTGTGAACCCACCAAAAGAAAAATGGGCAACGCCACGTTACTCTATACCTTACTTCCTGCATCCTAAGGGCGAAATGAGCCTGGCCTGCCTGGATAGCTGCATTGACGCCAGCCACCCTAAAGCTTACGAAGATTATAC
>CANBTK010000072.1 GCA_947372365.1 Flavipsychrobacter stenotrophus
TAGCCTTGAGTATATCTTCTACAATAGGGGTGCTTACGCCGGTAAACGAGAAGCCGCCATCGTGGAACAGGTTTTGCATGGTTACCATGCGGGTGTAGTCGCTGAACAGCATTGCACAGAAATTAGCACAATCTTCGGCACTGGCATTACCCAGGGGCGACATTTTTTCGGCATAGTCTAAAAATACGTCGAAGCCTGCAACGCCCGAGCCTGCAGTTGTAACCGTAGGCGACTGCGATACGGTGTTTACCCTTACCTTTTTAGCAAAACCATAATGGTAGCCGAAGCTGCGCGCCACGCTTTCCAGCAGGGCCTTGGCATCAGCCATATCGTTATAGCCGGGGAAGGTGCGTTGTGCAGCTATGTAGCTCAGTGCTACCACCGAACTCCATTCGTTAAGCGCATCGGCTTTCATTGCTGATTGCAATACGCGGTGCAACGAAAGCGCCGATATATCCAGCGTCTTGAGGAAATTCTCGTAATTGGTTGATGTATAAGGTACATTCTTGCGCACGTTTGGCGACATGCCAATAGAGTGCAGCATAAAATCGAGTTTGCCGCCATGCGCCTCCATGCTCTGCTGCATCAGGTTTTCAAGGTCGGCACTAGACGTGGCATCCGCCGCTATTACTTTAGCGTTGCACATGCTGGCCAGCTCATTTATTTTGCCCATGCGGAGTGCTATAGGCGCGTTTGACAGTGTAATTTCAGCGCCTTCGGCTACAACAGCCAGCGCCGTTTTCCAGGCAATGGAGCGCTCATCAAGCGCACCGAATATAATCCCTTTCTTTCCTTTCAGCAATTGGTTTGGCATAGTAATGTGTTCTTTACAGGGGGTAAATATAGTAAAATAGCGACAGAGGCGGAAACCAGCCATGCTTTCTACTACTTAACAGGCAAAACAGCCTTCATTTATTTAAACTTCCCCTTGGTACTGAATTTATTTTCCTGCGAAACGACGTCGGTAACAATCTTATCCAGCCGCTCGGTTACTATCGCTATCCCTTCTATAACTTCCTTATTATCAGGGTCATTGGGGTCATCGAAATTAAATACTTTAACAAGGCCCAGCAGCGTAGATACCGGCCCCCGTATGTCGTGCGATTGTATATGTGCAAAATCGGTAAGCGCATTGCTCTGTGCCTCAATATAGGCGAGGTGGCTGGCTTTTTCTTTTGAGAGCAGCTCGTTATATTTCTTCTGCGTATTGTAGTTACGGTACACAAAAAACGACAAAAGCAACACCAGTGCCGACCCTATTAACATGCTATAAGTAATACCCTGCTGCCGCTGCATTTTTAGTTCGTAAGCCCTTGACTGTTTTACCTGCTTCAGGCTATCTGCCAGCTGTTTGCGCCCGAAGCCAGCCTGTAGGTCTATGCGCACCAGTTCGTTAGCCTTATCTATATTGTATAAACTATCCCTCAGGCTTATAAAATGCCGGTACGCAGCCAGCGCCTTGCCGGGCTGGTTAGTTTTATCATATATATTGCTGAGTGCCTCCCAGGCACTTTTTTCGTCCTCAAGCGCGTGCACCTTCTGGCAAAACTCCAGGGCCTTTTGCAGGTACCCTATAGCCCCCTGGTTGTCATTTTGCATGGCCAGCAATTTGCTCATGGTCATGTAAGTTTCGGGGAACTGGGCAACAAAATTCCCCTTTTCCGATATACGTAAAGCAGCAACGGCATATTCGTTAGCACGCCCTACGTCGCCTATGGCTATAAAAGCCTTGGCTAGTTGGTTGAGTATAATCGCCTCGTAGTAAGGTTGCCCCAAATCGCGGGCATTAACAAGGGCCAGTTCAAATTTCTTAATTGCGCTATTGTGGTCCTTTTTTATAAAATAGGCCTTGCCTTCTGCCATCTGGCTCATCAATAGCAAATACTGGTCGTGCGTGGCAACCGAAAGCCTATATACAAATTCGTAGTTTTCCAGGGCCTTATCGGGTTGCAGCATGGCTACATAAATGTCGCCAATATTGAGCAGCAGCACACCACGTGTAGCCGTATCTTGCTTATCGCCGCCTTTTTTTGAATAAACAATATTATCAAGCAGGCCCAGTACCCTATTGTAATAAATTAATGCCTGGCTATAGTCGCCTATGCCACAATAAATTACGCCCATATTGCCCAGTATGCCCATGCTAACGCCAGGGTCAGGGTTTAATGACAAAGCCCGGTTATGGTAATCTAACGATTGGTTGTGCTGCGCCAGGTTTTCGTAATTCCCCGCTATTTTCTCCAGCGCAACAACCAGGTTCATCGTATCCTTAAGCGTTTCGGCCAGGTATGCACTGTTTTGATAACAAGATATTGCCCTGCCATAGTCGTTGCCGCAAGAAGATAAATAGTCGCCTAGGACCTTGTTGCAAATTAGCCGCCCTTTGTCCCACTTCAACTTTTCTGCAAGCCCGAACGCTTTTGTGATAAAGCCAAGTTTTTTTGTGGAATCGCGGCACCCTGTCCTTATAGATAACTGGATAAGGATATTCACCTTATCCGAATCAATGCTGCACTTAACGTATTCGGCATACAAGGAGTCAACCCCCTTTTGGCTAGTTTGGGCAACTAACGCATAAGGAACCTGGCCGAGCACAAATACTGAAATTAAAACAACAAAATATTTAAAAAAAATTCTCATGGATTTTGCTATAAAAACAGCCTGATTGCATTGATAAAAATACAAAATTTATCAGATAGCCCAAAATACAAAATCTCCAAAGAATATTCTTGTTTGGTTGTTAAACTTTTCAAATAAAACTCGCCTTTTTGAAAAAATTACTAAAAACAGGCCTTTTGCTCTATGCCAGCTAAATGTTATTACCTGTAAATACCCGAAAAAATGCCATTTGAATAAAAAAATATCTATGAAAACTACGCAAATTCCGTTAATTGCTTGCTTTAATTACAGATAAGTCAATACAATACGCAAAATAACAAAAATTATACACAAAATGCACGTAAAAATTTATGAAAAGGTTTGATTTACTTGGATTAATATAGGTAATTTGCACCCTCTTTATATATTTTTCACAAAACAGAATCATTAAATTATTAAGCGAACATTTTTTTATGAAAAAAAGTATTTATTCATCCCTCTTTGTTGCCCTGTTTTTATTAATATCTTATAGGAGCTCCGCCGCCAATACTACCGGGCTTTGGTTTGGAGTTAAGGATGCCGGAGTATGCATTGGCAAAGGTTTTTGCCACGAAGTGGCACCTCCTACCAATAGCATAGGTGTTGATGGCGTTCTTACAACTTTTGCACTTGACCCTTTAGACGAGTCTATCCTTGTTGTAACGTTTAAAATGAGTGACCTCGTAGCACTGCAGCCAAACGAAGCTACCTATGTAGCCGCCGCTGCCCTGCCACCAACCAACGGTGTTACCCCAACTTACCAATTTGATGCACCGTTTTCATTAAATACCCCTTCGTTTGCACAACTTGGCCTGGCATCTAACCCATCTATTCAGCCAAACACAATTATTTTCGTAACAATTGTGAATGATGTGGTAACTATGCGTATCCGCTACCAGCACGATTAATAACTCATAAACAAAATTTTAGCAGGGAGTTCTGAAAAGGGCTCCCTGTTTTTTTTGTTATGGTTCTTTCCCCTTATTGTGCACGATATTTTCCTTGTTCACAACTTCAGTAACAATCTTATCGAGGCGTTTGGTAACTGAGGCTATCCCTTCCAGTACCTCTTTATTCTCAGGGTCCGCGGGATCGTCATAATTGAATATTTCTACGAGTCCCAATAGTGTAGAGACCGGCCCCCTTATTTCGTGCGATTGTGTGTAGGCAATATCAGTAAGCACATTGCTTTGTGCTTCAATGTGCTGTAGGTGGCGTTCTTTTTCCTTTGATAGCAGTTGGTTATACTTCTTCTGGGTGTGGTAGTTACGGTATATGAAAAACGATAGCAGCAATACCAGCACCAGGCCTACAAAACCACTATAGGTAAGTACCTGCTGTTTCTGCATTTTTAGCTCATACTTTGCGGCCTGGCTTAAGCTATCGGCAACCTGTTTTTTATTAAAACCCGCCTGCAGATCAATACGTACCAATTCATTCGCTTTATCAATGCTGTATACACTATCGCGTAGCGAGATGAAATGTTCGAAGGCCTCTAAAGCCTTTGCAGGCTGCTGCATTTTTTTGTAAACGTTGCTCAGCGCTTCCCAAACATTCTTTTCATCTTCCAGCGCCTTGGCCTGGTGGCAATAGCCCAGTGCTTTTTGCAGATAATTTACTGCAACACCATGGTTACCGCGCAGCGAAAGCAATTTGCCCAGCGTAGTATAGGTTTTGGGCAATTGCTCATTAAAGCCGTTGCTCTCCGCTATTTTCAGCGATGCTTCGGCGTATTGTTCTGCCTTGCCAATATCGCCGGTTGCAATATATACATTAGCCAACTGGTCTAATATGCCCGCCTCATACATAGGCTGCTTCAGGCTTCGTGAACCGGTCAGCGCTGTTTCGAAATTTTTAATTGCTTCAGCGTAATCCTTCTTGAAGTAGTACGCCTTACCAATACCCAGAGCACTAAAAAATTTCAATCCGTCACTGTGAACACTTTCGCCTATCAGGTAACCATTTCTGTAATTTTCTAATGCCTTGTCTGCCTGAGACATAGATAGGTATATGTCTCCAATATTGAGCATCAAACCGCCCCTTGTAACTGTATCCAATTGCTGCGCTTTTGCATGCGTGCGCATCTGGCAGTCTAATATGGCTAAAGACTTATTGTAGCAAATAAGCGCCTGCCGGTAATCACCAATGCTATTGTAGATGACACCCATATCGCCAAGGATGCCGATATCCAAACTTGGGCTGTAATTTAGGGACATTGCTTTGGCGAGGTAGTTTAGGGATTGGTCATGCTTGCCCAATGCTTCGTAGCATTTGGCGGTGTATTCTAGGGCATTAATAGAACTTATAGTATCTCCTAATTTTTGCGCGATAGCAATATTGTTAAGGTAGAATCCAATCGCTTTGGGGTAGTTTCGCTTGCACGAAAAAAAATAGCTGCCCTGCAAATAGTTTGATCTCAACTTCCCATTATCCCAACCAATTTTCTCAGACAGTTTCAGCGCCTCGCACGAAGATATGCATCTATTCATACTGTCGTTACATTCAGAAATTTCACTAATTCGCAGAAGAGTATTGATCTTTTCGGTATCTGAAACGCATTTTATATATATTTTATATAGAGAATCTATATTATGATTTTGCCCTAGTGACAAGTAAGTGAATTGAGTAGTTAAAATAACAACTAACAAAGTAAAAAAACACTTAGAAGCCAGCTTCATAATTGTCAAACTTTTGGAAAAAAGCATGTAATTTGATAAGAATAAATATTATTATTACCTTGTTGCCAAAGTACAAAAAATCAGATAGCTACGCAACCTAAATTTTAATCTACTAAACGATTTATCATCTTTTATGAAAAAAAATACAGTATTTGTCATCGCTTTTTTTGCCTTATTTGCAATACAATTTTTGCAAAGCTGTAACGTTGCAAAACCAGTTGCTGCCATCGTGACATTCGGACAGTCGACAAGTGGATCACCCTGCGCAGGCAACGGTATCTGCATGGCCTGTGCCCCCAACTCCAATTCTATTCCACCCGACGGTATACCGGTAACCTTTAAACTGGACCCGGCTGATAAGAACATGCTGCTGATCGTTTATAAACTAGCAGATCTACAGGCAAAGCAACCAGAACAGGCATTAACCATTTCAAGAATTATTGCAACTCCACCTCCTGGAACTACGACCCCAGTCTATAAGTTTGATGCACAATACATGCTTAATGACCCGATGTATGGCGCACTGGCGTTACAAGGCACGCCTTCCATCAAGACAACAACGCCTATCACAATAACCAACGAGGCCACTGCAGGCACCATTACCATGCACATTAAATACGAGCAAGCGCCTTAAGCGTTCTGAAATTCATATTATTGAAAGTGGGGGCAATAGCCCCCACTTTTTTTGTATATTCTTTTTAAAAGCGCCAACCGTAGGGGCTGAATATCTTCAGCCCGCGCTATGCACCCTCAAAACAAACCAGTCGCAGGCGGGCATTTAGCATTCACCATTATTAATGAAGCACTTCCACTTTTTGCACTGGCAAACCTTCTGTTTTCAGGTAGTAGATTCCGGTAGGCAGGCCCCTGGTATCAACGGCTGTTACCTGCGTATCCAGCACTATTTTGTAAATTTCTTTTCCGGTACAGTCAAATAAAACCGCGTTTAAAGGCTGATTAAAAGCATAGCCTGTTACAGAAATATTTACCTGTTCGTGCGCCGGGTTAGGATAAACTGCAATTGTAGCAGCGTTAGTAGTCAGGCCAGGCACAGCAACAAATGAAGAATCAATTACCGAAATCACGTTCATGTCGTCGAGATAAAAGCCAGTGTAATTTACTGCCCCATCGCTTACCAGTTCAAACTTGAGGTCTATTTTCTGCCCCAGGTAATCATGCAGGTCTATTTCCTCCTGCACCCAATCCTGGTGCTGCCCGTCATAAATAGGCTCGCCATATTGCTGCGATGGCGTACCCGGCTTGGTGTACCTGCCGCACAATGGCGACCAGGTGCCTGTGCCTGCCGGGGCAGCCTGCAAAACAAGGTAATCGTATGACGATTCTATACCCCAGTTGCAATAAAAATAAAGGAATGCGTGGGTGGTATGCGTCAGGTCAACCGGGGCAGCTAATTGAAGCGTAAGATTATCATTATCAGGGTAGTTGGCACAGCCAGGATTGCTGCTGTTAAGGCTCGCCGGCGCTGAGTAATAGCTGGTATTGCACAAGCCCCAGCCAGAGCTTACCCAGTCGGTAAGCGTATTGGTATTGGGCTTTACATTGCGGCTTGTTTTGCCGTAATAAAATGCTACGGTATCGCGGCTGTAATAGAAACCGTTATACAATTTCAGCTCATAACGGGTAAGCTGCCCATTAGGCGTACCAGCTGCAATGGTATAAGCCATTGAGTCAGTAACTTTTTGCAGCATAGTAAGTGATGAAAATGACTGCGGTGCAGTAGTTATGGTTAACCAGCTATCCAGCGGCGTCATTGTTACAGTAAAAGTAGCCGTATCAGGGTAACCGAGCCTTTGCAGGGAATAATGCAGGTAACCAGCTGCGCTGGTAATTATCTTTTGGTCGGTGTGTGCCAAATTAGCAAATGGCAACAGTAAGTTGGCCGCGTTAATGTTGGTAACCAGGTTGTTTTTAGCGTTAGGGATGATGCTGGAAGCCGGTGCATAAAACCCTTCCGATGCCACCCCTGTTTCTGGCGTCATGGCAAAAACACGGTTCTTTCCACCAACGGTATCGCCATACATCCAGTCATCCGAATCGCCATTGGTTACATAGCCCACGGTTTGGTCGCCGGTGCCATAGCGGTATGGGGTAAACTGGGTTACGTAAGCTGCAATACCCTGAAACTGGGAAGAGTCGGGGGTAAGCAAAGAACCTATATAACCCCATGGGTAAATAACATCGTTGCCAAAAGTGTGGTAATTGAGGGTGGTTTTAAATTTGTGCTTTTCTGTGAACCATTTAATAGCCTTTGTTTCAGGCTCTGAGAACCCCGCTGTGCCCCTGTAAGTGTCGCTTGATGGTGTAGGGCTGGAGCCTATAGCATCGTAAGCAAACTCATAGCCGTAGTTGCGGTTAAGGTCAACACCGTAAGTGCCATC
>CANBTK010000073.1 GCA_947372365.1 Flavipsychrobacter stenotrophus
TAAGTACTGGAGCGGAGATCAGGTCTTCAACCAATTTGTACCTAACCTCGTAACAAGGTCCGGTGCAGTTATGCCCGATACCAGCACTCCTAACGGGCTGCCAGCATTGCACTCATCTCAGAACTTTACTTCGCTTGACTCTAAAATTGCGAAATCAGGCACTGAGAACTTCTATGTTTACTTTGCGCTATATACTTTAGGCTCAGATGGCAATACGCAAAATTTGTTCGGCTATTACTACTGGGACCCTACCGTAACAGTGCAGTAAGCCCGGAAGCTGCCTTCCTCACTTATTAGGATAGGGCGTTTCCTAACTATAGCGGGCCACGTCAAAAGTGGCCCGCTATATTGCTTCACCCATGACGATTGGTATTGCCTTATTACCCCCTGGTAAGCCGAAAACGGGATTAAGAGTAGGCTATTTTTTCAATACGACAGTTATGACTGATTTAAATTTATTGAAGCGCGTATTCATCAACATACTTTCGGTCGTTGATACAGATTTCATCATAGAAAATTACCCCGAACCCAGCCTGGACGAGGATATGCCAACACAGGTAAGCCCATCTTGCTGCTATATGTTTGGCCAATCGCCGCGCGGCGCTATTACCGGGCAGGGGACTGCCGCCCTCAAATTTAAAGCACGCCCGGGCGATGTAGCTGCGTTTATGTGCACCTCCATTTACGCCGATTCCAGCAGCGCAGCCCTCATTTATGGCCTAAAATATGCCAGCGGCGACAGCGTGTTTACCGGCTTCATCCCCGAAGTAGTAACACGCACCGGGGCCGTTTCGCCTGACACAGATACGCCCAATGGGTTACCCGCTATACACTCGGCGCTCAACTTTGCATCATGGAATACTTTTGTAAAGAAAGCAGGCACGGAAAAAATGCAGGTTTGCTTTGCGCTCTACGCACTGGCAGGTGATGGCAACACACAAAACCTATGGGGGTACTACTGCTGGGATGCCAGTATTATGATAACTAAAACCAAATAGGCAGGATAAACAGGCACTAAAAAAACTGCCTTTGCATTAAAAGCCAACTTGGGGAATATTGCTTTAGCGTGCAAAACGGACATATACCCTTTCAACAACCAATTCCGGCACGCAGAGAACGCAGATGGTTCGCAAAGTAAGCGCAAAGCCAATGCGGCTTTGTGAAGGTTTCATGCAGGCCCTTGGTTAGGCTGCCGCGCACAAAGAAGCGGGCATAAAATTAGAAAGGCTACCCCCAGGAATGAGGGCAGCCTTCTATTCAAACAAAAAATCATCAATAGTTGAAGCGCACTGTGCCGAAAATATTGCGGCCCGGGGCATTAATGCCACTCGCGAAAGTGCGGTATTGGGTGTCGAGTATATTATCGGCACCAGCTTGCAGGGTAATGAATTTATGCACCTTGTAAGACACGCGCAGGTTGGCTGTAAACCAGGCTGGCATACCTTCTTTGGTTGCATATTGTTCATTGTCCTCCCCGCTCAGGTAATAATCTTTAAGTTTTTTCTCTCCATTATAGTTGATAAAGAAATCAGCTTTTAGTTTTTCTTTAGCATAAGTAATTTGAGCCCTCAGCATAAATGGCGGTATATGGTCAAGCGGGTATGCAGTAGAATCGGTTTTAATGCCGCCTACCGTATAGTTAGCTGCCAGCGTAAACAGGAAATACCTGCTCAACTGCGACCTCAGGTTAGATGAGATGCCATAAACATATGCGTCCCTTTGGTTCTGGTTAGCCAGTACCTGGCTCATAGTGCCATTGTACATTACCGAATCCTGCCCATTGTACTGGAACTTGCCAGTAACTATGGCATCAAAAAAACGGGTATAGTAGACGGCATTCTCCCACGTAGTGCTTTCCCCAAATAGCTTTGACACGCCAGCCTCCAGGTTAACGGTTTTTTCTGGCTTCAGGTTATTGTTAGGTACTATCAGCGCTCCCGGTGCCGACTCAAATACCTTGGACAGATCATCAACATTGGGAGCCCTGAAACCAGTTGAAACTAAAAATGACAACTTCCATTTTTTTGTTGGGGTGTACACTACGCCACCACTGGCTGAATAGACAAAATTATTCTGTGTTACTTCCCTGAAGGGCAAATGGAAAAATGAAGAATCGCTAAAAGTAGAACGCAGCGAGATATAACCCAGGCGCAAGCCATCAGTAACTAAAACCTTTTCGCTTAGCCTGCTGGAGTGCGACGCATAAATGGCTACATTAGCCATAGTGTTATCGCCATCGGGGTACCGGGTGTCAATTGGCGCTGTAGCCCCGCTCATTATATCCTCTTTGTTAGCTGTTGATTTTAAAGAATTGAATTGCCCATCGAAACCAAGGTGCAAGGTAGATCGTTCATAGGATGAACATAAATCGAGGTTTGCCCCCATAACATTTACTTTTTCCACCCTGTGGCTGAGGCTTGTTTTGCCAAAACTGCGCGTATGGCGGCTTTCCTCTACATTCTGGTAATTTACGCCAGCATGCACATCCTGAAAAACAGCCGTTGCATCGTGGCGGTTATAATCATATGCACCCAGCAACCTTGCCTGTGGCCCATAATACCATTTCGCATACTTAAGGCCACTGCCCGCAGGGTCGGTAAGCCTGTCGTAACGGGGAATATCAGTGGAATTGGAGTACTGCAAATTTAGCCCGTGGGTAACGCGCTCATTTTGCTTGTAAGCAAATTTCTGCAGTATATCATACTGGCTGTAGCCGGTAGCTACCTGTTTGTATTTATCGCTGTTAGTTACAAGCGAGTCTTTACCATTTATTCTTTCTACATAGTACAGCCTGTTGCCGTATGCAGTGTCGTAAAACGGATTTTTAGAAGACCCGCCCTTCAAGTCGCCGAAAGATGAATAAGTAACCGAAGTGAGCGAAGCAAATTTTTTGCCCCCGATATTTATGTCGGCATGCCCTGTAACTTCATTATTAACGCTGCCATAGCGCGTAAAGGCATTAATCCCTTTATTGAGCTTGCCTGCTTCGGTGGCAAATTTGGGGCTCTTTGTGTAAAAATGTATTACGCCGCCCAGGGCATCGCTGCCATATACTGTTGACGATGGGCCAAACAATACCTCTGCCCTATCCAGCATGGCGTTATCTACAGTAATAATATTCTGCAAGTGGCCACCGCGGTATATGATGTTATTCATCCTTACGCCGTCAACTACCAGTAATACCCTGTTGGCTTCAAAGCCGCGGATAACAGGGCTGCCTGCGCCCATCTGGCTTTTCTGTACAAATACGTTGCCTGTTGAGGCTACAAGGTCAGCCGAGTTTTGCGATTGGCTGTTTTCGATATCGGCCCTATCCAGCGCTATTACCTGCTGGGCTATATTTATTTTAGGCTCTTTGGTTTTATTGGCCGAGATGACTACTTCATCAAGGCTATGGTTTTTGCCGCCAGAGGTATCTTTAGCTGGTGCCTGGGCAAAAGCAAAAACCGGCTGCATCATAAACAATGCTAACACGGAGTATGGTGTGTACTTCATTAAAAATTTGTGGAGTGGAATTGGTAAATGAATCATGCAGCACCTTGCTGGTGCCGCACATAAAGTCGAGGCTTATTTCATTTACGCTACTTCGGGGGGTGGGCTTTTTACATCAATGCCTTTTGAGAGCAGGCTGCCGCAAAACAAGTTATATTGCTTAACCACTGAGCCGCACAGTGGCACAGTATAAAAGGATGCTGGCAATATATAGTCCAAAGTAAGCAGGGTTATTAACGGTTGCTGCGATTTTTTATCTTGAGGGCTGCTTTTGCGCACTGTTTTCACTATCTCGTCAACTATATCTTCCTCGCACATATCATACAGCAATAGTAGCTGCACCGTATTGCTGCTAATGAAGCTTACAGATTTTACATCATAAAGCTTGCCCTTAACTGAGATTTCAGATAAGCCTACCTTACTCTTGCTGTATTCGCTGGCGGGCAGTTCCATCCTCTCAATCCCTTGAGTAGTTACCGATGCGTTATGCTGCATATCCCACTGAACGAAAAACTGCCTGGCCTGCAGGTACAAAACACTGCCACCTGCCTGTAGCAGGATTAAGCATGCCAGCAATATGTAAGTGGCCCTTTTCAGCAGCTGTATTATTTATCGTACTAAACAAAAATAGGAAAGCAATGGCACATTTGCATAATTCTAGCAAAATAACGGGCCGGCATTCTAAATTATGCCAATAAACCAGTCAATATGGCTGCATTGCTGATGGCGCCGGGTTAACCTTTGCCTGATGCTTTTTTGTTTTTCTTGCTCACATAGTTTGCCGCCAGCAAGCAGCAAGCCCCTACAATCAGGCATGCATCCTCAAATAGTTCCACCCTATAGTATATGCTTTGCGCCCATGGCAACTTGACTACCGCAATCACCAGTGCAGCAACAATAAAAACCATTCCTATAACCGTTAGTGCGCTTGAAGACAGCTTCATAAATTAGTTGGTGCATTACTTGCCTGTTTGTGGCATGTATGCAGGCCATAAAGATACTGTAAAGATGGGCTCCAGCAGTGTAAAAACTCTGGTGCCTGCACAGCTTAAACTTCTGGGTGGCAGGGTTAAAACGAACCCTATACAGGCCTTCCCACCAATGCGTGGCTGCGCATAACTTTTGCCCTGTGCATAATATGCTATTTCGCCTAAGGTGGCACTTGCGCAAATTCTACACCTATTGCCCAAAAACTGTCATTAGTGGTATTGGTAACAGCCTATATCATTGCCGCCGCCCCTTACCCAATCTTCAAGGTCTTTATTAACAGCCGAAACAGGAGTGCCCTTACCAATGGCTGGGGAGCCGCTGCCTATATGGAAGTCGCCCTTTGCCGAATTGATGAATTTGGGATCCTGTTGCAGGCACTGGTTCATTTTTACAAAGCCCTCAATGTCCGTACCCATTTTCAAAATGCAATGGTCGAAAGCAAGGTTTGTTTTATAAGTGCCATGAATTGTACTGCCACTTGTATCGCATACCACCTCGCTATCCAGCGAACCATAAACAATGCAATTGCGCATCACCATATTGAGGTCGGAATAGGCATAAACGTCCTGGGCTACTTCCAGCCAATTAAGTATTGATAGCGTAGGGCTGCTGCTATGCGACACTGCATAGTTGCCATAGTTAGCAAAAGTGCAATTGGTAATAGAGTCAAACCCTCCCTTAAATACGGCCATTGCTTGCGCGCCTGTAGTGTTTACCAGGCAATTGGTGGCTACAATGCTACCGGTAAAACTCAATATGCCATAGCCAATCGCATTTTGTATTACGCACCTGTCCAGCGTAAGCTGAGGCGTTGCGGTTGGGTTATTATAGTTTACTGAATCAGGCGCTACCCATATTGCTGCTGCATAGCCTAGCGAAGCGTTGCCACAATTTACAAGCCGCGTACAAGTGAGTTTGCTGCCATTGCTCCGTGAGTCGAAGTAGAGGCTCCCCCACTCGCCGGCATAGCCCTGATAGCCAAAATAGGAGCGGTCCAGCCTGTCGCCCTGAAAAATAATTGAGTCTTCTTTTGTCCCATTGCATAGCAGCTTGCCCAACACTATAAGGCTGCTATTCTGGTGCATGTACACACGGCAGCCTGCATTAATGGTAAGCGTAGCCCCGGGGTTTACCTGGGCGCTGTTTACAATTACATAAGGCAACATGGTGTCCCACACCGGGTTACCTGTTAGTACACTGTCAACAATATAGCGGGCATTTTGCCCATAGGCCGTAAAAGGCACATAAAAATCTTTGCCGTTAAGCGTAGCAACCAAAGAGTCGGTAACAATAAACGGCATGAGCTTGTTCGTAGGGTCAATATTAACCGTGGCAAATACATAAACGCTATCATGAGCCGCTATTTTAATATTGCTAACTGCATTGCCCTTAAAACCATCTACATTAATATGAAAGTAGGAGCTGGCACCATGCAGCATCTTCACCGAACTTACCGTCACGGCTTCGCTCTGCCGGTTATAAATAAGCAAGCCGGTAGTAAAACTGCCAGCTGCCGTAAACACAGTATCAAACTGTAATGTATCGGTTGAAAAAGCGAGGCTGCCGCCGGTTGTAAGCATCCTTTGCTTCCTGCAAGAGGAAGAAAAGCCAATAATAAATATCATAAGGGCGACACCCAAGAAGCCTGCCAATCGTAAGCGCATAGTGTAAAAATAGTGAAGTATAGGGATAACGGATAAATCAAACGAAATATTACTTTTCTGCATGCCGATATTTCAGGCTAATTTTGCACTAACGTATGGCATACATTACTTTACTTTCCGACTTTGGTTTGCAGGACACTTCTGTTGCCATAGCCAAAGGCATCCTAATGCAGCAAGTGCCATCAGCTACCATTATTGATATAACGCACGAAGTGCAGCCGTTTAACAAAAGGCAGGCTGCCTACCTGCTCAGCGCGGCTTACCGCAACTTCCCTGAAGGGACAATACACCTCGCAATAATTGACATCTTTTCAACGAAAAACCCGTTGCTCGTACTTTCTGCTTGTGCAGGCCAGTATTTTATGGGCACTGACAATGGCCTGATACCTACAGCATTGGGTGATGAACAAATGGAATCGTGGCAATGCCTGCAACTGGGCAAGCCTCAATCTTTCCATGACTGGCTGCGGCAGGCAGGTGAAATTATTGACAAACTACAAACCAGTACGCCCCAGGTACTTGGCTTCCCGCCCATAAACCTTCAACATACTGCCGAAAAAAAAGGCAGCGAAGGCGGCATTATAGACTGCGATGTCATACACATAGATACCTTTGGCAACGTTGTACTCAACTGTAACCGTAAACACATAGCCGAGGCCTCGGCATCAGGCGGGCAGTTCTCGCTGAGGTTTATACAGTACGAGGAAATAAAGGAAATCAGTGCGAATTATACCGACGTAAGAGAAGGTTTTAAACTGTGCCGTTTCAATAGCAACGGCTACCTGGAAATTAGCATTAACAACGGTAATGCAGCCAACCTCTTTGGACTGAAAGTAGGTAGCAAGCATAATAATGTACAAATCACCTTCAGATGATACTACGCATAGTGCAAATGGATTTTAGAGAAGAAAGTATACCCGCCTTCCTGGCACTTTTTGAGGAACGGAAGGCAACGATACGTGCGTTTAACGGCTGTACCCATCTTGAACTCTGGCAGGATAGTTCGCAACCGCATATACTTTTCACTTACAGCAACTGGGATAGCGAGGCCGACCTGAACCATTACCGCTATTCTGAGTTTTTCAAGGATACCTGGGGCATGACGAAGCAATTGTTCGCTGGCCCACCCAAGGCGTGGAGCGTCGTGCAAAAGTCAATAGCAGGAAACCCGTCATAATCGGGGCTTCCTGCTATGTTGGCAACGGCGTAACTTGTTACGCCAATAGTGCCACTATCTTTTCTTGTATTGCTTTTAACTGTGTGCTCTCCAGTGTTAACTTAGGGCGCGTAAAATTCAAATCATCGGCTGAATTGATTGGCACCAAATGCATATGAGCGTGTGGCACTTCCAGCCCAACTACGCTAATACCGCACCTATTACATGGAAATGCGCTTTCAATAGCCTTCGCAATTGGCTTAGCAAAAACAAGCCATTCGGCAAGTATGCTATCGCTTAAGTCAAAAAATTTATCAACTTCCTGCTTAGGCACAACCAGCACATGGCCTTCTGCCAATGGGGCAATGTCTAAGAAAGCTATGAATGACT